>NZ_JASATC010000073.1:0-16706 GCF_038440135.1 Pseudomonas sp. OTU5201
TGACCATCGCCGCCAACGGCAATTACACCTTCACCCCGGCTGCCAACTGGAACGGTGCGGTGCCGCAGGTCACCTACACCACCAATACCGGCAGCAGCAGCACGCTGAATATCACCGTAACTCCGGTCAACGACGCACCGGAAACCCTTGCAGCCAGTGGCAGCGGTAATGAAGACACGGTGATCGCCGTTAACCTCAGCGGTTCGGATATCGACGGCACCGTCGCCAGCTTCAAGCTGACCTCACTGCCGGCCAACGGCACCTTCTACAGCGATGCCGCCGCCACCGCCCCGCTCAGCACCAGCAGTGTCATAAATGCGGCGAGCAATGGCGCAACCATCTACTTCAAGCCCAACGCCAACTGGAATGGCACCACCACCTTCCAGTACGCCTCCACCGACAACCAGGGCCTGGCGGATGCCACCCCGGCCACCGGCACCATTACCGTCAACCCGGTCAACGATGCGCCGGTATTCGGTACCACTAGCGGAACCGCGACCGTCTCTGAAGAGGGGCTGACCAGCGGCTTGCCGGACACTACCGGGGCACCGACTGACTCAACCAATGCGCCGGTCGCGAACGGCACCTTCGCTATCAGCGACATCGACGGGGCAAGCCTGAATGTAACGCTGACGGCGCCAACCACTGCCCTGACCTCGAATGGGGTTCCCCTCGCGTGGTCCGGCAGTGGTACGTCTACGTTGAGCGCTACAGCTGGTGGCCAGACAATCATGACCATCAGTATCACCAGCTCGGGCGCCTATACCGTTACTTTGCTCGGCCAGCTGGATCATTCGGTGGCGAATGCGGAGGATGTGCGTAGTTTTACAGTGGCGGTGACTGCCAGCGACGGCGTGAGTTCCTCTAGCGGGACCTTACAGATCAACGTCGAAGACGATGCGCCAGTCATGGCGACCCCAATGCAAAGCATTCTTCTCGACTCGTCCAGTGCCACAGCCATTGGTGAACTCAATCTGTCGATTGGCGCCGACGCCAATGGTGCATCGATTCAGTTCAGCACAACCACCGGTGTATCCGTCGACAGCAGCGGATACATCCTCAGCACCACTCTGGACAAAAGCGGTAACGAGATCAGTACTTCCAGCTATCTGACTTACCAGGGCAGCAAGCTGCATTACGTGACTGGGACCAATTCCGTTAGCGCCTTGGCGGCCAATGGAACCGAGGTATTCAGGATTACTGCAGACCCAATCAGTGGCCAATACAAGGTCACCAACTTCGTCGATCTGGACTCGCCCTCCTCGGTACTCAGCAACTTCAATCTCTCGGGCGGAAATTCAGGTCTCTACGACTTGGGCACCAATAGCAGGTTCTCACTTCAAGCCTCGGCTACGACCAACGGCGTAGCTGACACCGTGAATACCAGCAACAACAGTTTCGGCGTCGGTAGCGGCCAATCGATCGATACGGGTGATCTGCTCAACTTCACTTTCATCGACAAGAGCACCAATCAGACGACTGACTTGACGTCTGTCACATTGACCACCGACAAGTTAGGCAACAACGAGTCCCTCACCTGGTCGGCCTATAACGCGTCCGGAACCCTCGTTGGCGCCGGCACGCTGAATGGTGTGTCCAGTGGCACAACCACCTTCACGATTGACGCCAGCAAGCTCAACAGTGGCCAGTTCGAGTTCAGCACCATCAAGTTCGGTGCGGGCTCCGGCACCTCGTACAAGCTGATCATCGACTCTCTCACCGGACAGACCGAGGCCTATGACCAGCGGATTACGCTGGGTGTCAAGGCAACGGACGGAGACCACGACAGCACGGCCAGCCAACCCCTGCAGATCACCTTCGACTCGGATAACACCGTCCAGGCGGGGTCTATTGGCACTGCCGTGGGTGGCGCAGCCGGAGCTAACAACCTGATTGGCGACGCCGGCGACGACACCCTCACTGGTGGCAAGGGCAACGACACCCTGACGGGTGGCACGGGCGCCGACACCTTCGTCTGGAAGGCCGGGGATGCGGGTACCGCAGGCAACCCTGACCTGGATGTGGTGAAGGACTTCAAGACCAGCGAGAGCGACAAGCTGGACCTCAGCGATCTGCTGCAAGGGGAAACCACTGCCAGCATCGACAACTTCCTCAAATTGATAGTCGATACCGGCACCGGCAACGCCACCCTCCTGGTCAGCAAGGACGGTCATCTGAACGACGGCGGTGCCGCCACCAGCCACGCCGACCTGACCATCACCCTGGAAGGCGCAGCCAACCAGCTTAGCGGGGCGTCGATCAACTCGTTGATCGCAGGTGCCGACCCGACCATCAAGATCGACCACAGCTGACGGCTGTCCCTGCCCGCAATCACCCCGGTGGTTGCGGGCAGGGGGCGCTGCCTTCATCCTGCGGCAATCTTCCAGGGAGAACCTCCATGCTCTACATCCAGCGCGACGAAGAAGGAAGGCTGGTTCGCGTCGAAGCGGCCGAGTTCGACGAAATGACCGGCAGCCTGCCGGCCGACGACCAGGATATCCAGGCCTGGTACGCCAATCTGGCGATGCAAAGCAGTCTGCTGCAGTTGAAACAGAGTGACCTGGACATGATCCGGGTGCTCGACGACCTGATCACTGTGCTGATGGCCAAAGGCGTGATCCGCATCACCGACCTGCCGCCGGCAGCACAGTCCAAGCTGCTCAGCCGGAACCAGGCGCGGGAAGCCCTTGGGGGAATTTCACGGCTGATCGTCGACGAAGAGGAAGAAGCGGGCTCGGGGTTGATCTGAGCCCCGAGTTCTCGATCACCCTGTAGGGGCGAATTCATTCGCCTCGCAGGCCAGCGGCCTGCTCTTGGGATACCGTTGGGGGCACTGCGTGCCCCTTGGTGAATGAATTCGCCCCTAAAAGGATTTCGCTTCTCCCGATAGCACTAACGCCAGGGGGCGGGTGCGCCGAACAGTTGGCCCTGTACGCCCTGGAACCCCATTCCCCGCAGCACTTCCAGCTCCCCTTCGGTTTCCACTCGCTCGGCAATCAGTGGCAGGTCGATGCTGTGGGCCGCACGTTGCATGGCCTCGATGAACAGGCGTTTGTCGGCTTCCAGGTCGATTGCACGGATATAGCTGCCATCCACCTTCAGGTAGGCCAGGCCGAGGCGCGCCAGGTTGCCGATCATGCTGAAGCGGCCACCGAAGTGCTGCAGGCTGAGGCTGAAGCCCAGCTCGCGCAAGCGGCGGGTGAGCCGTTCCAGCACCGCTTGCTCGGGCAGTTGATCCTCCTCCAGCTCCAGCACCAGACGCGGCCCTAGCGGGGCGTGCCTGCGCAATAGCTCGAAGGCTTTGTCCAGCGCCTGGGGTTCGCGCAGCAGGGCACCGGAGAGATTGAGCGCCAGGGTTTCGCCATGGCTGGCCATCTGCTGCAGCACCAGCTCCAGCATCAGCAGGTCGAGGCGCGCCATCCAGCCGAAGCGCTGCAGCCAGGGCAGGAAGCGCCCGGCCGGGATATTCTCGCCGCGCTCGTCGCGCAGGCGTGACAGCACCTTGTAATGCAGTACCTGGGAGCGATCGCGACTGTCCACCACCGGCTGGAAGTAGAGCTGCAACTGACGCTGGCCAAGGGCGCGATCCAGCAACTGGTGCCAGGCATGGCGCTCATCGCCCACGCTGGGGGCTTGGCCCTGGGTCAGCGTCGCCCAGGTCCGGTCGGTCTGGCTTTCCGCCTTGGCCAGGGCCTCGTCGGCCAGGCGCAGCAAGTCGGAAAGGGTTTCACCCGGATTGAAAGGCACCAGCCCCATATGGGCCACCTGCAATACATCGGCCGCGCCCGTGGTCACCAGGTTGGCCAGCCCGGCATCCAGGCGTTGCGCGAGTTGCTCGGCCTCTTCCGCCATCAGGCCCGGCAACAGCAGGGCGAAATCGCCGCCCCGGCTGCGCGCAACCAACTGGCCGGCGCCCTGCCCCGCCGCCACTTGGGTCAGCAGCTCGGCTACCGCCAGAAGCAAGTGGTCGGTGCGCTGGCCACCCAGGCGCTGGTTGAGGCCCGCCAGATCATGCACCCGCAGCAGGAACAGGTAACCGGAGCTGGCGTGATCCTCGGCGCTGAGGCGCGCCTGCAACTGCATCTCGAAATAGCGGCGGTTGGCCAGACCGGTGAGAGTGTCGCGATAAGCCTCGTCGCGCAGGCGCTCGCTGCGTTCGGCTTGTTCCTGGAACAGCGCCTTGAGCTTCTCCACCATCTGGTTCATCGCCTGCACCACACGACGCAGCTCAGGGGTGCGCGGCAGCTCCGGCAGGCTGAGGAACTCGCGCCGGGAAATGGCATGGGACTGTTCGACCATGTAGTCCAGCGGCTTGAGCTGCCGACGCAGGAGGAAGGCGCCGAGGCCGGCACTGACCAGACCACATACCAGCAACCAGCCAAGGCTGCCCAGCGCGCTCTGCCAAAGTCGGGCAAGGGCAAATAGCGGATGACTCTGCACTTCCACTCGTGCCGCCTGCTGCCAGCCACGGCTGACAATGGCATCGCCACCGGCCGATTGCAGGCCGATCAGGCCGACAAACCACTGCGGTACCTGGGTACCCGCCGCGTCGGGCACACCGGTGCGCTCCACCAGCACCGTGCCGCTCTGCAGGTCGATTACCCGGATGCTCTCGTAGTAACCGCTGTCGAAAATGGAGCTGACCATCAGCTCGACCATCGCTGCATCGTCGATATGCGGCGTCAGCGAGAGACCGAGGGCAGTCGCCGCATCCTGCGCGTGGGAGCGCAGTTGGTTGACGTACTGCTCCCGCGAGCTCTCCAGGCCAACCATAAAGCTGCCGCTGAAGGCGACGACCAGGAACAGGCAGATGGCAATCAACAGCTGTTTGAACAGAGACATCTCGACTCCTATCGGGCCGGCTCTACAGGGAAGCCTTCGGCCTTCATCTTCTTGAGCAATTCCTGCCAGCGCGAGAGGCGCTTGGCGTCGCCCACCTGCTTGCCACCACTCCGACCAGCGAGCCAGAGGCCCTCGGCGTTGAAGGCGTAGACCGGCAGCAGGTCGGTGCGTTGATTGGCGGGACGGATGATTCCCACCAGGTTGTCCAGCACCAGCGGCATGGCATCCGGGGATGCGTAGTAGGTCAGCACCATGTGCGCCTGGTTCAGGCGCAGCGCCTTGACGTAGGTGATGCGCAGTTTCTCGCTGGGCACACCGAGCTGGCGCAGGCTGAAGTACTTGGCGATGGCGAAGTCTTCGCAGTCGCCGGCGCCGGTGCGCAAGGCCTGTACGGGCGTCGCCCAGTAGTCGGTCTCGTGCCACAGGCTGATGTCATCGGTGAAACGCAGCTTGGCGTTGAAGAAGCGGTTCACTTCTTCCAGTTGCTTTTGCTCATCGACACCGGAAAGACGCCCGAGCATGGCTTGCCAGTCGTCGATGCGTTGTTTGCCGGGGCCGAGGGGGCCGTAAAGGTTTTCAGCACGTTGGCGGATGAGGGTGAAATCCCAGTCCGCCTGCAACGCTCCCGCGAGCAGCGCTGGCAGCAACGTCGCCACCAGGACCGGCCTCCGCCATCCCTTGTGCGTATGCAAGGCCTGCACGCTACGTCGGAACATCTACCATCCCGTCTCGGAGGCCGCTGGGCCCCATGGAACAAGCCGCGAATGGTGCGGGCTGGACCCGAAAAAAACAATGGCATTCTGCCGTCATCGGGTGATGTCGTGACGGCGGTGGGCGCAGGCCACGCTGATCAAGCGCAGCGCGGCCCAACGTCAGATGCCTGGGCTTCGCTGCGCTCGGCCACAACCTAGGGGGCGGGAGACGCTCTCAGCGCAAACGGCGCAGATGCAGGAAACCGAACAACAGCACCTGTAGCCGTTCCAGCCAGGGGAAGGGGCGTGCCTTCAGCTTGCGATTGAACAGTGCCGCTTCCGCTACATGGGCCAGTAACACGAGGCCGGCCGCCAGCAGCAATGGCCGGTGCAAGGGTTCGCCGAAGGGGTAGATGAGGTTTAGCAGCGCCACCAGCCAGAACATGGCCAGGGCGCCCTTGAGGAAGGATGTGAGGTGCATGGTGTTTCCCGAGTGTGCGGACCAGGCGGCCAGTGTGCCGCCTGGAGGCTCGCGCCTCTCCGCACTTTCGGTTGGCACCGCCGCTCAACGCACGGTGAGGGCGATGGGCGCCTCCTCGAAGTCGAAGCAACCGAGGAAGGTCTTGATGTCCAGCAGGTTGCCGTCCACCTTCACGTCGCCCAACAGAGCCCCCTTGAGCAATCCGTTTTCGCCGCTGATCACGGTATCGAGGTAGGTCTTGTCGAAGGTCAGCTTGAGCGTAGCGCCTTCGGGGATGCCCTTGTGCAACTCGGCTACGCCACGACGCACTTCCAGTGCCCACTCTTCATTGATATCGGGGAAGACGAAGCCCAGGGTCAGGTTGACGTCGGCGCTCTTGTCCGGGTCGATACGGGTCACCCAGTTCTGCAGGAAGATGCGCGCCGGCAGGTTCTTCAGCATGTCGTCGGACAGGAAGGCGTCACGCAGGCCCTGGGACAATTGCAGCGCGGCGTCGCCGTCCAGTTTGCCTTCCAGTTCCATGGCGCTCATCAGGTACCAGTTGCGCCAGTTGATGTTCATGCTGGCGTAGCCGAGGCGACGGAAGCTGCGCGCCTTTATCTCGCGGGCCAGTTTGTCCTCGTGGTCGAGGCGGATGGCGTAGCCGGCCAGCTCCGCGGCCCACTGGTAGTCGCCCTTGAGGTAGGCGTCGCCGGCGGCCAGCAGCACCTTGTCGCGGCCGCCCATCATGGCCACCAGGCGCTTGGCCTTTTCGGCCGGCGGGGTCGGGTCGAGGTCCACGGGGTCGCCCTGGAACCAGCCCAGGTAGCCCTGGTAGATCTGCCGCACGCTGTGCTTCACGGTGCCGTAATACTCGCGCAGATAGGGCGTGTAGCCGGCCAGGTACGGAGGCAGCTTGACCTTCTCCACCAGTTCGTCAGGCGTCAGGCCCTTGTTCATCCAGCGCACGGTCTGGTCATGCACGTAGGCGATGGCGTCGCGAGTCATGCGCAGCACCTCCTCCACCTTGTCCTTACCGGTCACCGGCTGGCCGTGCAGCGGCACCATGTAGTCGGCCTGGAAGGCGCGCAGCTTGTCGAGGCTGTTCACCCAGACCACCGGATCACGGAACTTGGTGCCGCGCAGGGTGTGGATGTTCGGCAGGGTCGGGCCCTGGGTCACCTCGGCGCTGATCAGCACGCGGTTCTGCGGCAGGAACAGCACAATCTCGTCCGGCGCCTCGCTGGGCACATGGAGGAACTGCACCGGCAGACCGGCGATCGTGGTGTCGAGCTTGTCCTTGAAGGTGATGGTGGGCGCGATGAAGGTGGAGCTGGCTTGATGGGCCAGCGGGCCAAGCCCCGCGTTCATATCTTTCTTGTCGCTGTCCGACAGAGCGGCACCGAAGCTGTAACCCGAGCGCATGCCGAGAATGGGGCCGACCAGTGCACCCTGGGTGACCACGTTCTCCAGCAGGGTTTCCTGGGCGTAGATCTGCACCTCGCCGTTCTTGACCTGCTCTTCGCTGACGAAGCCCTTCACGCCGTTGATGTGGTCAGGGTGGAAGTGGGTGTAGACGATGGCCTTGATCGGCTTGTCGCTGATCTTGCGGAACTCCACCAGCACCTTGCGCGACTGCTCGGCCGACTCGCCGGTGTCGACGATGATCAGCCCCTCCGGTGCCTCGATCATCACGCTGTTGGCGAGGTTCCAGCCCACCGCCGAGTACACGTTGTCGGCGATCTTGTAGACCTTCTCGCTGAAGTGCTTGGTGTGCTCGGCCAGTTCGGCGTTGATGCTGGGCGCGATGGACTCTTCCGGCAGTGCGGCGTCGGCGCTCAGGGGCAGTGCTGCGGCCAGTACCAGGCCGCTGAAACGGGTGGAGATGCGCATGGTTCGCTCGGGGATTGTTGTTATAGGCCGAGACAGGCTGGCAGGCGCCTGCTAATAATTCCAATGCATTCTTCTTCCACTATCGATGCAAACCACGCATGAATGACCTTCGCCAGCTCCGCCATTTCGTTGCTCTCGCCGAACACGGCCACTTCGCCCGTGCGGCCGAGGCGGTCAACCTCAGCCAGCCTGCCCTCAGTCGCAGCATCCAGGCCCTGGAAGCCGGCCTGGGTTGCAGCCTGCTGGATCGCGGACCGCGCCAGATCAGCCTGACCGCCCACGGCCGGCTGGTGCTTGAACACGCCCGGCGCCTGCTGGACGGCAGCCGCGCCCTGCACAGTGCCGTGGCCCAACTGGATAACCTCGACAGCGGCGAACTGCGCCTCGGCGCCGGGCCCTACCCCGCCGCGCGCCTGGTGCCCCGCGCCCTGGGACGCTTCGCCAGCCAGCACCCGGGCGTTCGGGTGCAACTCAGCCTGGAAAACTGGCACAGCCTGCGCCGGCAACTGCTGGACGACGCCATCGAGCTGTTCGTCGCCGACATTCGCGAACTCCAGGGCGATCCTCTGCTGGACATCGTTCCCTTGCGCCGCCATCCCGGCACCCTATTCTGCCGCCCCAGCCATCCGCTGCTGGAGCAAGATCAGGTGCAACTGACCGACCTGGCCCGTTATGCACTGGCTGGCACGCAACTGCCGGTGGAAGTAGCGCGGGCCATTGGCGAGCTCGCCGGCAACGAAAAACCGCTGGGCATCGAGTGCGACAACTTCATGGTGTTGAAGGCGGTAGTCGCCGAGAGCGACGTGATCAGCATGGCGCCTTGGGATGTCGTCGCCGAGGACGTGAATGCCGGTCGTCTGGCGGTACTGGAGCCGCTGGCCAGCACCGGGACCTCATCGGCCTATGGCGTGGTCAGCCTTGCCGCACGCAGCCTGTCTCCGGCTGCGCGGGCAATGCGGGCGCTGTTGCTGGAAGAGGACAGCCGCTTTCCTGCCGGCTAGCGCCGGTTCTCCATCGACCAGTTGCTGCGGTTGTTATAGCGGGGATTGTTGTGCGGCCTTGCCTCGTAACCCGGCTGCACCCGGTATTGTTGGCGGTAGTTGCTCTGGCGATAGCTTTTCTGGTGGTTGCCGGGCTGACGGTAACCGGGCTGGAGGTTGTTCTTGCCCCAGGTCTGCAGGCGCGGCGTGTAGTCGTGGCGACGTTCCTGGTAATTGTCCTGGCGCGGCTGGTGGTAACGCCGGTCGTGACGGTACTTGCGGTCGTTGTCGTAGTAGCGCTTGTCGTAGCGGTGCTTGTCGGACTTGTAGTAGTCCTTGCGACTGTCGTAGTGGCGGCGATCGTAATAGCGGCGCTCGTAGTGGCGATCGTCGTAGCGCTGGTCGACGATGTAGTAGTTCGTCCGGGGCGGGTCGTTGTAGTAGCGGTGGACGCGGTAATCGTCGTCGCCGTAGTAGCGACGTCCGTAGTAGTCGTTGTCGTAGTCATAGACGGCACAGCCGCCCAGGGTCAGGCTCAGCACGGCAAGGAAGAATGATCGGTAGGACATGGCGGCCTCCTTCGACCGCTAGGGACGGCGCAGACAGATGTCGGCGACTGGGATTGCTCCCACTGCGTTGGACAACGAGTCCTACAGAACAGCGCTCGCTCCCTGTCGGAAAAATCCTTTTCCAGTTGTTGCTACGCACCAAGTTGAAGCCAGTCGCCCCATGAGCGGGCACCCCTCACCTTCATGCCGCCCTTGCCGGTCGGCGAAAAGCCCATGGCAGAGCCTTCTCACCAACTTGGCACGCCCTTCGCTTTGACAAAGGCGTGCAGGAGCTACCCGGACCACCGGGTTCGCGGCACCACAATTTGCAATGGCTGGCTAGGGTTCCGGTTCGCGAAAGCGGATGACTGGTCCGAGAGCTGGCGACCTCCAGCGAGGTTACACGGCGGGACAAAAGCCCGGGAGAACGCGCCCCTTTACAGGGAAAGTGCCGCGCAGCTCCGCCCGCCCTCAATCGAACTGGAGGTTCTCCATGCGCAAGTCCCGTCTGTTCGCTCTCGCCGCCGCCGGCCTCGCCGCCGCCCTCAGCTTCAACACCTCCGCCGCCCAGAAAGACAGCTTCAACGTCTGCTGGACCATCTACGCCGGGTGGATGCCCTGGGAGTACGGCGCCACCAAGGGCATCGTCGACAAATGGGCGAAGAAGTATGGGATCGAGATCAAGGTCACCCAGCTCAACGACTACGTCGAATCGATCAATCAATACACCGCTGGCCAATTCGACGGCTGCACCATGACCAACATGGATGCCTTGACCATTCCCGCCGCCGGCGGCGTGGACAGCACCGCACTGATCGTCGGTGACTTCTCCAACGGCAACGACGGCGTGGTGCTCAAGGGCGAAGGCAAGACCCTGGCCGATCTCAAGGACACACCCATCAACCTGGTGGAACTGTCCGTCTCCCACTACCTGCTGGCCCGCGCCCTGGAGCGCGCCGACCTTACCGAGAAAGACGTGAAGGTGGTGAACACCTCCGACGCCGACATCGCTGCCGCCTTCGATACCGCCGAAGTCCAGGCCGTGACCACCTGGAACCCCATGCTCGCCGACATCAAGGCCAAGCCCGGCACCAGCCTGGTGTTCGACTCCAGTAAGGTCCCCGGCGAAATCATGGACATGATGGTGGTCAACACCGAGACCCTTAAGGACAACCCCGCCCTGGGCAAAGCGCTGACCGGCGCCTGGTTCGAGATTGTCGCGCTGATGAACGCCAACACCGCCGAAAGTGCTGCCGCCCTGGAACACATGGCCAAGGCTTCCGGCACCGACCTGGCCGGCTACCAGGCGCAGCTGGACGCCACCCGCCTGTTCCACACCCCAGCCGATGCCCTGGCATTCGTCACCAGCCCGAAACTGCCGGCAACCATGGACAAGGTGGCCAACTTCAGCTTCCGCCACGGTCTGCTCGGCGAAGGCGCCAAGGACGCCAACGCAGTCGGCATGAGCTTCGCCAAGGGCGTGGTCACAGGTGACAAGGGCAACGTGAAGCTGCGCTTCGACCCGACCTACGTGCAGTTGGCCGCCGAAGGGAAGCTCTGATCGCTGACCTCGTACCGTAGGTTGGTCTGAGCGAAGCGAAGCCCAACGAATGGCCGCAATCCGATCGTTGGGTCTCCTTCCTCGGACCAACCTACACGCTCCCGCAACCGAGTAACCGCCATGCGCCTGATCAACCGCCAACCAGACCGCGCCGGCCGCCTGATCCTGATCCTGCTGCCCTTCGCCCTGCTGCTGTTCGCCTACTTCACCGGCTCGGCGGCGCGGCTCACGGAAAACCCCAACGACAAGCTGCTGCCGAGCGCAGCGCAGATGAGTGACGCTGTGGAACGTCTGGCCTTCACCGAAGACAAGCGCAGCGGCGACTACCTGTTCTGGAAGGACAGCGCCTCGAGCCTGAAACGCCTGGCGCTGGGGCTTTCCATTGCCGCGCTGCTGGGCCTGGCACTGGGCATCGCCGCCGGCACCCTGCCGCTGTTCAGCGCGCCCTTGTCGCCCCTGTTGACGGTGCTGTCGATGATCCCGCCACTGGCGATCCTGCCGATACTGTTCATCGTCTTCGGCCTCGGCGAGCTGTCCAAGGTGATGCTGATCGTCATCGGCGTCGCGCCTTGCATCGCCCGCGACATGGAGCAGCGCGCCCGAGAGATTCCCCGCGAGCTGCTGATCAAGGCGCAGACGCTCGGCGCCAACACCTGGACCCTGATCCTGCGGGTGGTCCTGCCGCAGCTCATGCCGCGCCTCTTGATCTCCCTGCGTCTGGTGCTGGGCTCGGCCTGGCTGTTCCTGATCGCCGCCGAAGCCATCGCCTCCACTGATGGCCTGGGCTACCGCATCTTCCTGGTCCGCCGCTACCTGGCCATGGATGTGATCCTCCCCTACGTGGTGTGGATCACCCTGCTCGCCTGGCTGATGGACCTGGGCCTGCGCCAGCTCACGCGGCTGGCCTTCCCCTGGTATGAGGGAGCCAAGGCATGAGCGCATTCATTGAAGTGAAAAACCTCTGGCAGGAATACGCTGACCAGGTCGTCCTCGAAAACCTCAACCTGTCAGTCAACGAAGGTGAGTTCTGCACCCTGGTCGGCGCTTCCGGCTGCGGCAAATCCACCTTCCTGCGCATGCTGCTGGGCCAGGAATCCCCCAGTCGCGGCAGCATCCTGCTGGACGGCCAACCGCTGATGGCCGAGCCCGACGCCAGCCGGGGCGTGGTGTTCCAGCGCTACTCGGTGTTTCCCCACCTGAGCGTGCTGGACAACGTCGCCCTTGGCCTGGAACTGCCCCGCTCGCCCCTGCTTGGCCGACTGTTCGGCGGCGCCAAGCGATCTGCCCGCGAAGAGGCTGCCGCCATTCTCGGCAAGGTCGGTCTGGGCCACGCCCTGGACAAGTACCCCAGCCAGCTCTCCGGCGGCATGCAGCAGCGCTTGGCCATTGCCCAGGCACTGATCATGAAACCGCGCGTGCTGCTGCTCGACGAACCCTTCGGCGCCCTCGACCCGGGCATCCGCAAGGACATGCACGAGCTGCTGCTCAGCCTCTGGAACGAAACCCGGCTGACCGTCTTCATGGTCACCCACGACCTCTCCGAAGGCTTCAGCCTGGGCACTCGGCTGATGGTCTTCGACAAGGTGCGCCACGACCCGCAGGCACCCAATGCCTATGGCGCGCGCATCACCTACGACATTCCCCTGAACAGCGACCGCCGCGCCGCCCGCGCTGCCGTCGAGGCCCTGCCGGAGCGAGTCACTTCCGCCCTGCAGCCTGCCATCGCCCACTGACAAGGAGCCTGCCCATGACCGCATCCCTGGCCCTGAGCCCGACCCTCTATGAAGAAACCGTCCCCGGCGGCGGCCACACCTCCTTCGTGCTCAAGCGCGGCCAAAAGTTGCGCGTCACCGATATCGAAGGCGGTGCCAACGTCAGCCTGCTGTTGCTCAACGCGCAAGAGAAGAGCGAGCGCCTGAACCTGCCTGACAGCCTCAAGTGTCAGCACACCGCCAAGCTCACCGCGGGTCACTGCCTCTACTCCGACATGGGCCGGGTCCTTGCGGCCATCACCGCCGACACCTGCGGCTGGCACGACAGCTTCGGCGGCGTGCTCAATGCAGACGAGGTGAAGGAAAAGTACGGTGCCGGGCGTTACCAGGAATTGCGCAACGGCTTCTTCCGCAACGGTGTGGATAACCTGCTGGTGGAGATGGGCAAGTGGGACCTGAACCTGCAGGACCTGCTGATGTGCCTGAACCTGTTCAGCAAGGTCACCGTGGACAGCGACGGCTGCTTCCACTTCGAGCCGGGCAATTCCAAGGCCGGCAACTACATCGAGCTCTACGCGCCCATGGACACGCTGGTGGTGCTCACCGCCCTGCAGCACCCCATGGACCCCGCCCCGGAATATGCGCCCAAGCCGGTGCAACTCGCCTGGCAACAGGTGCAGAGCGACGGCATCACCCTGCTCTGCCGCACCTCGCGCCCGGAGAACGGTCGCGGCTTCCACAACACCGAACGCCTGTACATCTGAGGGCCGCCCGCATGAACCTGACCCACAGCGAAAAGCATTCCGAAGCCGCCGTGTACCGCGCGGTGATCGCCGCCGGCGAACCCTTCATGACCGAAGTGAAGGCCGGCCAGACCCTGCGCCTGCTGGATCTCGAAGGCAACCAGGCGGTCGACACCCTTTTCTACAGCGCCCGCAACCCGCGTGAGCGCTATGACGTGCAGCGCACCCTGCGCCGGCAGAACCGCGCCTACCTGGCTGCCGGCAGCGTGCTCTACTCCAACCTCGGCAACCCGATGCTGACCCTCACCGCCGACACCTGTGGTCGCCACGACACCCTCGGCGGCGCCTGCGCCCAGGAAAGCAACACCGTGCGCTACGCCCTGGACAAGCGCTACATGCACAGCTGCCGCGACAACTTCCTGCGCGCCAGCCTGCATGACGGCCGCCTGACCAAGCGCGACATCAGCGCCAACATCAACTTCTTCATGAACGTGCCGGTCACCCCGGAGGGCGGCCTGACCTTCGAAGACGGCATCTCCGCCGCCGGCAAGTACGTCGAGCTGAAGGCGCACATGGACATCATCGTGCTCATCTCCAACTGCCCGCAGCTGAACAACCCCTGCAACGCCTACAACCCCACACCCGCCGAGGTGCTGGTATGGGACTGAAGCAGTTGCGCGCCTGGCTGTTCCTGCTCTGCCAGAGCCGCTCGGGGCAGTGCCTGCACACCCCCGCGCAGGCCCCGAAATCGTAGGAGCCAGCTCTGCTGGCGAAGCCTTTCGCGAGCAGAGCTCGCTCCTAAAGGTGAACGCACAACCAGCCACGGACGACCGTGGCACAGACCCAATAGCGGCGGGACGACCCGCCACCACATGGGGAAGACTCCATGTTCGAGACGCTCCTGATCGCCAACCGCGGCGCCATCGCCTGCCGCATCCTGCGTACCCTGCACCAACTCGATGTACGCGGCGTGGCCGTGTATTCCGAAGCCGACGCCGCCAGTCTGCATATCCAGCAAGCGGACCAGGCCATCAGCCTGGGCGACGGCCCGGCAGCCAGCACCTATCTGGTGGTCGACAAGATTCTCCAAGCTGCCCGCGATAGCGGCGCCCAGGCTATCCACCCCGGCTATGGGTTCCTCTCGGAAAACGCCGCGTTTGCCGAAGCCTGCGAGGCCGCGGGTATCGCCTTCGTCGGCCCGACGCCGGAACAGCTGCGGGTGTTCGGCCTGAAGCACACCGCACGTGCCCTGGCCAAGGCCAACGGCGTGCCCATGCTGGAAGGCACCGAACTGCTGGAAGACCTGGAGTCCGCACTGGTCGCTGGCGAGCAGGTGGGCTACCCGGTCATGCTGAAAAGCACTGCCGGCGGTGGCGGCATCGGTATGCGTGTGTGCCGCTCGGCTGCCGAGTTGAGCGACGCCTTCGAAGCCGTAAAGCGCCTGGGGCAGAACAACTTCAGCGATGCCGGCGTGTTCATCGAGAAGTACATCCAGCGGGCACGTCACCTGGAGGTGCAAGTGTTCGGCGACGGTCGAGGTGAAGTCATCGCCCTGGGTGTGCGCGATTGCTCGGTGCAGCGGCGTAACCAGAAGGTGCTGGAAGAAACCCCGGCACCCAACTTGCCCGCCGGCATGGCCGACGAACTCTGCGCCGCCGCCATCAAGCTGGCCAAGGCAGTCAGCTACCGCAGCGCGGGCACGGTGGAGTTCGTCTATGACAGCGAGGCCGAACGCTTCTACTTCCTCGAAGTGAACACCCGCCTGCAGGTGGAGCACGGCGTCACCGAGCAGGTCTGGGGCGTGGACCTGGTGCGCTGGATGATCGAACTGGCTGCCGGCGCCCTCCCGCCGCTGACCGAACTGGTAGCGAACCTTGCACCGAGTGGCCATGCCATCCAGGCGCGGCTCTATGCCGAAGACCCGGGCCGCGACTTCCAGCCCTGCCCTGGCCTGCTCACTGCCGTCGCCTTCCCCGCAGCCGATGGCAAGCACCTGCGCATCGACACGTGGGTGGAAGCCGGCTGCGAAATCCCGCCCTACTTCGACCCGATGATCGCCAAGGTCATAGCCTGGGCACCGACCCGAGAGCAGGCCAGCACTGCGCTGGACCAAGCCTTGGCCGGCACCACCCTGTACGGCGTGGAGTCCAACCGTGGCTACCTGCGGCAGATCCTCGCTGACACGCCGTTTGCCAGCGGCTCGCCCTGGACCCGCTGCCTGGAGGGCCTCACCTATCGTGCGAGCACCTTCGAAGTGCTCGGCGCCGGCACCCAGACCACAGTCCAGGACTACCCCGGCCGACTCGGCTACTGGGCGGTGGGCGTGCCGCCGTCCGGCCCCATGGACAGCCGCGCGCTGCGCCTGGGCAATCGCCTGCTGGGCAATGCCGAAGGTGAAGCCGGACTGGAAATCACCATGAGCGGCCCGACGCTGCGCTTCAACACCGACGCCGTAGTGGCAGTCACCGGCGCGCCGATTCCGCTGACCCTCGACGGCCAGCCGCAACGGATGGACACCACCCTGCTGGTACCTGCCGGCACCACCCTTGCGCTCGGCACCATCGCTGGCGCCGGCGCGCGCAGCTACCTCTGTGTACGCGGCGGCTTGCAAGTACCGGACTATCTCGGAAGCAAGAGCACCTTCACCCTCGGCCAGTTCGGCGGCCACGGCGGTCGCGCCCTGCGCGCCGGCGACGTCCTGCACCTTGCCCCGCTGGCTGACCGCAGCGCTGGCCAGACGCTGGAACCGGCCTTGCGTAGCGACCTGCCGGAAGTACGCACCCTGCGGGTGATCTACGGCCCCCACGGTTCCCCGGAATACTTCACCCCGGCCTACATCGAGACCTTCTTCGCCACCGACTGGGAAGTGCATTTCAACTCCAGCCGCACCGGCGTGCGCCTGATCGGGCCCAAGCCGGAATGGGTACGTGAGAGCGGCGGCGAGGCCGGCCTGCACCCCTCCAACATCCACGACAACCCCTACGCCATCGGCGCCGTGGACTTCACCGGCGACATGCCGGTGATCCTCGGCCCGGACGGTCCGAGCCTGGGTGGCTTCGTGTGCCCGGTAACCCTCATCGAAGCGGACCTGTGGCAACTGGGGCAATTGAAGGCGGGGGACAAAGTGCGCTTCGAGGCGGTGAGTATTGCCGAGGCGCGGAAATCCTCCCCTCTCCCTCTGGGAGAGGGGCCGGGGGTGAGGGAAACCTCAGCGCGCGCCGAACCGCCCCCCCCCCCCCCCCAACCCCCAGCGGGAGCGGGTAGATACGCCGGCA
>NZ_JASATC010000074.1:0-16007 GCF_038440135.1 Pseudomonas sp. OTU5201
CTTGGCCAGCAGGGTCAGCGACAGCAGGCGCGGGTACAGCTCGCCCATCATGCGCTCGTACTGGGCGCGGCTGTAGCGCGGGTGCAGGGCGGAGAGCTTGATGGAGATGCCCGGGCCTTCGTAGATGCCGCGACCGTGGGAAGCCTTGCCGATAGCGTGGATCGCCTGCTCATAGGAGGCGTAGTAGCGCTGGGCGTCTTCCTCGGTCAGCGCGGCTTCACCGAGCATGTCGTAGGAGTAGCGGAAGCCCTTGGCTTCGAAGCTGGTGGCGTTGGCCAGGGCTTCGGCGATGGTTTCACCGGTAACGAACTGCTCACCCATCAGGCGCATCGCCATGTCCACGCCTTTGCGGATCAAGGGTTCGCTGCTCTTGCCGATGATGCGGTTCAGCGAGGAGGACAGGCCGGCTTCGTTGTGCGTGGATACCAGCTTGCCGGTGATCAGCAGACCCCAGGAGGCGGCGTTGACGAACATCGACGGGCTCTGGCCCAGGTGCTGCTGCCAGTTGCCGGTGCTGATCTTGTCGCGGATCAGGGCGTCACGGGTGCCCTTGTCCGGAATGCGCAGCAGGGCTTCGGCCAGGCACATCAGCGCCACGCCTTCTTGGGAAGACAGGGAGAACTCCTGCAGCAGGCCCTGGACGATGCCGGCGCGGCCGCCGGCGCTCTTCTGGTTGCGCAGCTTTTCTGCAATGCCGTAAGCAAGCTTGTAGGCAGCGTCAGCCATCTCGGCGGGCAGGCGGGCCTGCTCCAGCAGCATGGGCACGGCTTCCTGCTCGGGGCGGCGATAGGCGGCGGTGATGGCGGCACGGAGCACGGACAGCGGCCGCGTACTCTTCGTGAGGCTCAGAAAAGGCTGATGAACAGCTTGGCTGGCAGAGAGGACTTGGTACTCGCCATTGCCCAATTGCCTGTCAAGGTAAATAGCCATGGAGGTCTCCATTAAAAAGGTTCAATGGTCTCAGGCACGCGCTTGGCTCGGGACGGCCTTAAGAGATGCTTCGAAATCAAGAACACCCACCGGTTTGAGCCAGTGGGTAAATCGATCCAGTTGTGCGGAGTCAGTAGTTTGAGCTGACTCAGAGCGAGATGGAGTAGCTGAAAATCAGCCGATTCTCATCAGCCCCATCTGCATAGTCCGATCGGTTGGTCGCGTTGCGCCATCGCAGCGAAAGGTTCTTCAGTGGTCCTGACTGGACGACGTAGGTGAGGTCCGTACTGCGTTCCCATTCGCTGCCGGTTTGGCCTGAGGCGCGGAGCGCTGCTGCCTTGACCGTAGTCACTGCAGTCGGGTCTACGTCCTCACCTTTCACATAGCGCAGGCTGAATGTCAGGCCCGGTACGCCGAGCTGGGCAAAGTCATAGTCGTAGCGACCATACCAGGCCCGTTCTTCGGCAAGGGCGAAGGTGCTTACCAGCATTTCGCTGAACAAATAGGTATCCGTACCGCTGACATACGGAAACGGCGAGTCTCCCTTGGCTTCCTGGTAACCGGCACTAATGGTTTGCCCGGCCCAGCTATAACCAAAGTTACTGCTGAGGGTACGATTATCGACTTTACCCGCCAGTTCTTGACCGGCCTCGTTGGCTGCAAAATAGCGGAGCTCTGCGAACGCCTTGCCCGGACCTATCGCTGGACTGAACTTCAACCCAAAGTAGTCACGACGAAATAGATCCTCCAGTTCGCTGAGGTGATAGCTAAGCGTCAGGCTGGGAAGCACCAGATAGTCGACGCCACCGTAGTTGTAATGGTCGCTGGAAACGCGGGTGGAATAGGCGCCGAACTGCGCTGAAGCGGTGAGGTCTTCGGAGTTGGACGAATCGCGCTGCTTTACCGAGTCGATCCTGCCAAGCGTGAAGGTCAGCCTATCCAGATCCTGGGAAACCAATTGTCCGCCGGTGAATACCTGAGGAAGCAAACGACTATTGTTCGATGCCAAGAGCGGGAGTACCGGACTCAAGCCACCTACTCGTAGTTCGCTCTTGCTTAGGCGAACCTTAGCCGTCGGAAGCACTTTGGCGTAGCTATCTTCTGCGCGCTTATCGGCACCCCGGGGGAGTAGACCCGTACCGCTCCGATCTGGGCTGGAGTCCAGCTTCACCCCAAGCATGGCAACTGCGTCCAGGCCAAACCCCACGTCTCCCTCAGTAAAGCCAGACTGCAGATTCAGAATAAAGCCTTGTGCCCACTCTTCACGTTTGGATTGGAGAGTTGTGCTGTCACGGAAGTCGCGGCTAAAGTAGAAATTCCTCAACTCCAAACTTGCTTTGCCATCTTCGAAGAAATTGGCATAAACAGGCGGCGCACTTGCAACTAGGACAAGAGAAGCAGGGACCGCAACAAAGCTGTAGGGGCGTATTTTCATTGTAGGAAGGCTCCTGAGCAAGTTAAAGCCCTTTATCAGGGCAAGCCAACCCCGAGGCGAAAACTTGCGCCTGAAGAGTTGGGCGTTGTCAATTAGATGGCAGCGTATCGTTTGGGGTTGTTTGCAGCCGAGGCTTGCTAAGTATGATTACCCTCCGCTCATACTCATGAAGCGAACGATCTGAACATCGTCACTCACTTGAAAGTCGTGCTTTCTTGGTTTCATTTTCATTGCGCCCAGTATTGCCTGATCAAGTTTCAACACATCTCCCTGGGCGCATTCGAGCACCTTCTTCAGATCAATAGAATCCTCATTACCCAAACACAGCAAAAGCTTCCCTTCAGCGGTAATTCTGACGCGATTGCAAGCAGCACAAAAATTTTCACTATGAGGAGAAATGAACCCAACTCGAATGGAAGGTGCTTCGGCGAGGCGCCAATAGCGTGATGGACCATTGGTGGTTTCTGTCGACTCAATCAGCGTGTAGTGTTCGGCAATGCGCGTCCGCACTTCAGCACTTGAATAGAACGATTCGACACGGCGATGTTCAGTAATCCGCCCAAGAGGCATTTCCTCAATGAAGCTGATATCTACCTTGTGGCGGATAGCGAATGCCACTAGATCGAGGATTTCATCATCGTTGCGGCCTTTCATTACTACACAGTTGAGCTTTATCTGCTGAAATCCGGCCGCTAATGCAGCGTCAAGCCCTGCCAAAACCTGGTTCAAGTCACCTGTTCGCGTCAGCTGGCGAAAGCGGTCTGGTCTCAAACTATCCAAGCTGATGTTAAGACGCTTAAGACCTGTCGCGAACAGGGGAGAAGCCAGTCGGGCAAGCCGAGAGCCATTAGTGGTTATGCAAAGCTCATCCAAACCCGGCAAGCTGGCGACTCGCTCGCATAATCCGAGAATTCCGGGACGGATGAGCGGTTCGCCGCCAGTCAATCGAATCTTTCTCACTCCCAATGCAAGGAATCTCTCGGCCAGGAGGTAAATTTCATCAAGGCCAAGCACGCTGGGACGAGGAAGAAAGTTCATTTTTTCCGCCATGCAATATACGCAGCGGAAGTCGCACCTGTCCGTAACCGAAATTCGCAAATAGTCTACACGCCGGCCAAAGTTATCTAGCAAATTGCGAGTTAACACTCGACGCCTTCCTGTTCAAAACGGATTAGGGCCGGATCAAATTCACCGACGAAGCTTTGATGCTGTTTGTAGCCGGGCGGCCTGTACGGCGCCATCGAAGACACCGCACAAGCAAGCTGAACTACGGCATGACCGGAGGCTGATAAGTTAGGGTAAAGGCGAGTGCCCACAACATGAACAGCACAAGGGGGGTATGGACGACTAACTGAGTAAATGTGAATCCGACGATATCCCGTGCTTTGATACCCAGCACGCCCAAAAGCGGCAGCATCCAGAAGGGATTAATCAGATTGGGCAACGCCTCGGCAGCGTTGTACACCTGAACCGCCCACCCCAGATGTACCTGCAACTCGTTAGCCGCCTGCATGACATAGGGCGCCTCAATGATCCACTTGCCACCACCGGAAGGCACGAAGAAACCTAGCACCGCTGAGTACACGCCCATCACTGCCGGGAAAGCTTCTTGAGTAGCAATCGAGACGAATCCCGATGCCAAGTAGTGGGACAAGGTTACGCCGTCTGTATTAAGCGCTTTGGTTAGGATGAACGCGATACCGCCGTAGAGTGGGAATTGAATCATTACACCGGCGGTCGAGGGTACAGCCCTTGCCACAGCGCGGAGAAAACTCTTCGGGCGCCAGTTGAGGAGCATCCCCAGCATCAGAAACAAGAAGTTGTATGTGTTGAGGTTGGAAATGGCGAACACTGGATCCTTGGTCGTGAACTCAAAGAACAGCCAAACAGTACCCAGGCCAGCGATCAGCAACGTGATCAGCGGGCTGTATTCCAGCCATTCCCCGGGCCGGGTCGGCCGCTCCACTGTTTCGTCGGTATCATTGAGGTTGACGCCCATGTCCTTAGCCGTAAGCGCCCGCGCTTCGGTGGGAGCAGAGAAGTACGCGACCAGAACCGAGACGACAATCAGCACCACGGTCATTGCCATCGACTGCCAAAGGAAGATGGTGTCAGAAAACGGGATCACGCCCGTGATATCCAACAAGGACTTGGGCAGGCTGGCTGGGTTCGCTTGCAGTTGAGCGGCGGAGGAGCTCAGACCCAACGCCCAGGTGGCGCCCATGCCCAAATAGGCGGCGGCACTCGCCGCCCGGTAATCAACGCGAAATCCAGCGCGCCGGGCAATCGCACGCACCAGCAACCCACTCAGAATGAGGCTGATCGCCCAGTTGAATAGCGAGGTCAAAAGGCTCACCAGGGCAACGAACGCCACAGCCCCTCGCGCTGTCTTGGGGACCGCTGCGAGCTTTCGGATCAAGGCTGAGGCCGGCGGTGAAACCGCCACGACATATCCGGATATCGCCACGATTGCCATTTGCATCGTGAAGGGAATAAGACTCCAGTAGCCCTCACCAAAGGAGGTCGCGACTGCTTTGGGAGAGGCGCCGATGCACAAGGCACCGAAGGCAACCACTATTACTGCTATAGCAGCAAAGATATAAGAGTCCGGAAACCAGCGTTCCGACCACTCAGTTACCTTTATCGCAAGCCCCTCAAGTCCAGAGTTAGAACAGTTTTCTGACTTTCTTGTTGTCATGGTTGCACTTTTCATGGCCGTCTCCTGTACTTGTTCGAATAAATGGCAGCTCAAGATTGTTCGGTTTCTAGTGGCCGCGATTACGGTATTCCTCGTAAGCCATTACGGCGGCAGTCAAGTCTTCCAGCGCGGTGCCGACAGCCTTGAATACGGTAATCTCTTTACTGTTATTTCGTCCTCGATGGCCGCCCCGACACAACTCCGTGAGATCAGCACTTATGTCACTCACATTGATAACACCTGATTCGATTGGATGGAGCAAATCACCGGCTTTCATTGGTGCTTCATTTGTGTCAATGAACACAGAAGTTCCGTCGAAGCAGCAGTCATCGGCTTCTCGCATTGTCGGCGTGAATCCACCGATAAGATCGAGGTGAGTACCTGGACGAAGAAACTCACGCCGCACGAGCGGGGCGGTAGAAAGAGTGGCTGCAGTCACAATGTCGGCAACTTTGCAGTTGCTCTCCAAGTCTTGGGCAACCGTTGCATGAAACCCATCGGCTCTTAGTTGCTCAACCAATAGCTCGGCTTGCCCTTGATTTATATCCCAGACCGAAACATGTTCGATTGGACGAACCGTTCGATAAGCGTAAGGCAGTAGGCTCGCGACGCGCCCAGCGCCCAGAACGAGCAAGGAGTAGGAGTCTTGACGGCTCAGATATGACGCCGCCAGAGCGGAGGCCGCAGCGGTCCGCCGCGAAGTAATCTCATTGCCATCAATCAACGCCAGAGGTCTACCTGTGCAGGCGTCATGGAGCATATAGGTGGAGTACAGCCCTGGGAGTTTGATCTTTGTGTTCCCGGGGAAGATCGTCACGGTTTTGATGCCGAGATACGTTCCAGTTTGCCATGCGGGCATCAGCAGCATCGTGCCGGATTCTGTACCCTCTACTTCAATACTGTGATTGTGGCGTAGTGGGACCTCGCATCCTTGACTGAACGCGTTCTTCAATGCAGGACCGAGTTGGTCAAAGGGGAGAAGTGAACGAGTGGTTGGAGCATCGAGTATTAGCATGATTACAACTTCCAAGTGATTGGAACGCCGTCTTTAGGCGTCCAGGACAAGGTCACTGGTGGGAACGGCCTGGCAGGCCAGGCAGTGGGAGGAGTTCTCGGGCTCTTCGCCGTGCAGGTGTCGCGCGGCACCTGAAACAACACGCACCGAACAACTTTCGCATTGGCCCACTCGGCATCCGCTGGGCAGTTGCACCCCCAGCTTTTCGGCGAAACTGAGGAGTGGTCCATCTGCAGATTTCCACGTGTGGGAGATACCCGACTTGTCGAACGACACGCGAAATGCCTGACCGGGTTCCACCGTGGCCGTTGACGGGGAGCGAAATACTTCCTTGATGATGTCGAAGCGAGGAACACCAACACTGATGAGTGCATTGGTAAATGCGTCCATCATTGGAACTGGCCCGCACATATAGAAGAGCGGGCGACGCTTCAGCAGCGCTGCGGGAATACAGTCGACGCTGACGCGGCCAGCCACCTCATAGTCCACGCCCGGCCGATCTTCTTCCCGGGGACGGTCGTAGAAATTAATAACGTCCAAACCCGCAATGCTGTGCTTGAGCTCCTTGATTCGAGCTTTGAATGCATGAGCACCGCCATGCTGATTTGCGTAGAGCAGGAGCGTTTGGGGAGGCGCTGCACTACCTACAAGCGTCTCAAGCAGGTTGATGAACGGTGTGATGCCAATGCCACCTGCGAGCAGGACCAAAGGGCGCGGCGTGGCAATGGGCATGACGAACGTACCCGACGGGGCGCGGAGCGAGACGACGTCGCCCACAGCCAATACCTGGTTGATGTAGGTGGATACGCGGCCGAACACCTGCTCGCCGCTGGAGGTGAGTCCCGTAGCGCGCCGAACCGATATCGAGTAGCCCTTGCGATTGGCCACAAACGCGGAGCCGGTCATTGAGTAGGAGCGCACCACCTCCTCCTCGCCGATCTGCAACTTGATGGTGGCATGCTGACCTGGCAGGAAATCCGGCAGGCCGCCTCCATCGACTGGCTCCATGTATACCGAGGTGACGTCGCAGGCCTCTTTCACCAGTTTGGCGATGCGAAAATCACGAAAGCCATCCCAACGTCGCTGCTGAATGTTGAAGCCTTCGTCCCGCCAAATTTCGCAGCGGAAAGCGCGCAGAGGCGAAGATCCGCTGATCGGGTCGATACTGTCGGTAGAGATCAGGCCATTGAAATTGCTATTGGAATTACCCTCTGCATCAAGTTCGCCTTGTCCGAGCGCATCACATCGCTGCCACCACCCGTATTCTCCGACTACAACCCCTGGATGCAGCCCTTCGGTTACACGTGCGATGAATAGAGCATGCCCAACTACCGTTGTGACTCTGACGGGGTCGCCCTGCTTGATTCCGCGCGCAGCGGCCAACTCCGACGACAACTCCAGCTCTGGTCGCATCGCTTTGCGTCTTACGGAGGCAAGGCTGCGATGCTGGCTATGGCAGAAGTAGCCGTTTTTGACCGACGTCAAGACGAGAGGGAACGAGCGACCGGTCTCCGCGCTGGCCTCGTTTTGGGGTGACTTGAAGAATGGTAAAGGGGCATAGCCATGGCGTAACAGGCGCTCTGAATACAGCTCGACCAGGCCAGTAGGGGTATCGAATGCACTGTGCCTCGGGCGTGCAGCGTATTTCATCTCGACGTCGATAACTGGAACGCTGATCCCTTCCGGGTGGCTTCGCAGCATCTCCACGCTCAGGCCGGCAGGACTGAGCATATGGTTCCACCCAGCCTCCAGGCTGCCGCCAAAGAACAGTTCGCCCATTCCCAGCCTGACAGCAAGATCAAAGACTATTTCGTTGTCCGACCGCGACTCACCACGCGGAGAAACCATGCGCTGACGAAGCTGAACGAGTTGCTCCGCTTCTGCCGAAATTTCGAAACCGATACGTAGCCCTTCCCGCTCCCAAGGCGTGTTAACCGGAAGCAAGATGTCCGCATAACGGGCGCTGGGCGACTCGAATAGATCGCAGTGCACGTAGAAGTCGAGTGCGCAGAGAGCCTCTGTTCCTTGGGCAACGTCCGGCTGGGACAACAGCAAGTTGGTACCAAAGGCCATTAGCGTGCGAATAGCGTACGGCTGCTTGCTGAGAATGGCCTTATAGAGATCACGTGCTGTAATCCAGCCCTGAGACGGTGGCCCCAGCGGTCGGTCGGCTAAACCTAAAGCCTTCTGCCGTTGCACCTCCGAGATGAGGTCAAACGAAGCGACAGGGTTGTACCTTGGCTTTTGGTACACCCGATTGCCACCGTTCTTGTCGAAGCTGCCGGTCAAGGCATAGAGGCACGCCATTGCGCGGTCGGTTTGGGTCGCATTGTCATGCTGGCCTACGCCTGACCATGCGTGAAAGGCCACCCGTTTCGCCGAGCCTAATAGGCGTGCTGCGTTCCGAATATGTGCTTCTGGAATCTGAGTGATGACGGAGGCCTGCTCGACCGTATGGCTCGCGCACTCACTTGCATACAGCTCAAAAGCAGGCCGGCAGATCACTGAAGCTGAAGTGCCCGGCCCTGTGATGGGGACCTGGAATGTTCCGCGCAACGCCACATGATCAAGCGCTCCGCTCGTCAGTGTGTGCGATTGCGCGACCGTTTCCGAAACAATGTCCCAGACCACCAATGCATCTTCATCGAGCAGCCCAATATCACGGCCGCGAAGGAAATGGCCATTGTCGGCGCGAACGAGTAATGGCCCATTCGTCCAGCGGCGCACGAACTCCTGATCAAATGCGTCGGATTCGATCAGTACATTGGCAAGAGTCATCGCCAGTAAAGCGTCCGTACCGGGTGACACCCGTAGCCACTGGTCCGCCTGACTCGCCAATGGTGTTTCTCGCGGATCGACCACGATCAGTTTGGCGCCGGAGCTTCTACCCGCCCCAATTGCCTCTGCTTGGGCGAGCCAGGTATTCGTCGGGTTATGACCCCAAAGCAGGATGAGCTCGGCGCGGCGATAGTCGGCCGTAGGCATCCCGCAGCCGAAGGTGAAGGCGTGGGCGTGATCTTTGTGCCAGTTACAGATCTCAGTGGCGTAACACGTGTTGGGACTGCCAAACGAGCGGATGAAACGCTCAATCCAGTCGACGCTGTCGCTCAACGGAGTCCCGCTGGGCGTGGTGACTGCGAAAGCGACCGATTCGGCGCCCTCCCTGCGCTTAGCTTCCAGGAGACGGTTGGCGACCTCTGAGAGTGCCTCCTCCCAAGAGATTCTCTTCCAACCCGGGTCCTGGTGATCCTTGGGATTGGTCCTGCGCATGGGAAACAAAATGCGATCAGCACTATGGAGCAATTCAGGGGCGGATTTCCCCTTGAGGCACATCGCTTTCCCAGTGGGGTGGGAGGGATTGGGGCGAACCTCCAGGAGGGTGTCATTGGCAACCACATTGATGGTCCCGCAACGGGAGCGGCACAGTGTGCAATAACCTTCTTTCTCGATAACGTTCATGCTTGGTCACTCAGCAGCTTGTCACGGTGCTGTCATGACTCGATGCTAGCCAGCATAATCTCGTATAGATAATTCTTTATTTTTGTACTGCGATATTGGAAAAAACGATGCTTCCAACCCTAAAGCAGCTTCAGTATTTTGTGGCAATCGCGGACACCGGCCAGATATCCAAGGCAGCTCAACGGTGTCACGTGACACAGTCCTCAATGACCGCTTCGCTCAAGGGACTCGAAGAGGTCGTGGGAGCTTCCCTGTTCTCTCGCCACTCGAGCGGGGTGCGTTTGACCGAAGCTGGTGCCAGATTTCTATGGCACGCACAGCTGATCGAAGCGGCTGTGAAGGAAGCTGTTGCTGCCGCTGCTGTTGAGCCGGTGCATCTCACAGGCACAGTGCGCATGGGCGTCACTGAAACAATCACAGCCTATGTCCTGCCATCGCTACTGCCGGCTATCGAGCAGAAGTTCCCGAACCTCAATCTGGAGGTGGTTGAGCATCAGCGGCAAGATGTCGAGCAACTTATTCTGGATGGAAACTTGGATATCGCCCTCCTGTTGGCCTCGAATCTTCCGGAGCGAGGTCATATTGATTGCCAGACGCTGCTGAAATCTTCTAGGCAGCTTTGGGGGCATCCGGAGCATCCGCTCATGCTGGCAGATAGGGTGGAATTAGCTGATGTAGCCCAGCATGACTACATCTTGCTAGATATGGACGAACACATTGCTACCGTCAGGAAATACTGGGATCAGTATGGATTGTCGCCAAGAGTTAGACTCCAGAGCCGTTCGATAGAGGCCGTGCGCAGTTTGGTCGCTGCTGGGCGCGGCATAGCGATCCTATCTGATTTGGTTTACCGTCCGTGGTCGCTGGAAGGACAGCGGATAGTTCGGCGGGTTATAGCTGACAAGATACCCTCAATGGATGTAGGGCTGGTGTGGAGGGCCAAACCGGTACTTCAAAGCAATGTATCAGCACTAAGGGAGTTCCTGTCTGTTGCGATGAAAGAAGTTATGAAGAACTAATTACGGGAGACTTCTTCATGCCCGTAGAGACAAGCTTCTACCGGTGACAAGCAAATTAGGCCATGGCGGCCTGGCTTTAACGAAACTGCCTCCTTGAAAGTCGGGGCGATTCAATATTTAACAATTACTAAGGCTCCAGATAACATGAAAGTCGCTATCCTGTCCGGCTCGGTCTACGGCACCGCCGAAGAAGTTGCCCGTCATGCAGAAAAGCTGCTCAAGGCCGCTGGCCTGGACGCTCGTCACCTGCCGCGGGTGAGCCTGGATGACCTGGTCGCATTCGATCCCGAAGCACTGCTGACCGTAACCGCCACCACGGGCATGGGCGAACTGCCGGACAACCTGCTGCCCCTGTACGCCGAGCTGCGCGACCGCCTGCCCAACTGGCGCGGCCGCTCTGGTGCCATCCTCGCCCTGGGCGATTCCAGCTATGACCTGTTCTGCGGCGGCGGCGAGATGATGCGCGAACTCTATGCCGAACTCGGCCTGCGCGAAGTGGTGGAGATGCAGCGCCTGGACGCCAGCGAAACCGTCACGCCGGAACTGGACGCCGAGCCCTGGCTGAACAGCGTTGCTGCGGCGCTGAAAGCCTGATGCATCCGCGCGCCGCGTACCTGATCCGCGAGCTGCAACTGGCACCGCACCCGGAGGGTGGTTACTACCGCCGGGTGTTCGAATCGACCAGCCGCCTGCCGGGCGGTCGCGCAGCTTCGTCGGGGATTTTCTTCCTCTTGCCGCAGGGTGGCGTGAGCCGCTGGCACCGGGTGGATGCCGACGAGATCTGGCACTTCTACGAAGGCGATCCGTTGGAACTGCTGGTCGCCGAATCGCCCGCAGACGTACGCCGTGAAATCCTAGGCCCGGTGGCTGACGGCAGCCTGCCCCAGCGCGCCGTGCCGGCCCATGCCTGGCAAGCTGCCCGCGCCTTGGGCGCTTACACCCTGGTGGGGTGCAATGTAGCGCCGAGTTTCGAATTCGCTGGCTTCTGTCTGCTGGCCGATGATCGGCAGGCGCAGCAGGACTGGCCGTTGCTGGATCCGCAGTTCCTGTAGAGCTGCCCTTGCAGGTTCGGCATCAGCGCCCACGGTGCAGACGTCAGCCAGTACCAGGAAGTAGGGCAGGCTGGGCTGGAGGCCTCCCTGGCCTGACCCGCAAGGCCATTAAGCTGGCTGCCAAGGCGACTATCGCCGCGGCAGCCCATGGCTAGACTCCTCGCACAGATAACAACAACGAGGTTTCGCCATGACCGCCGCTCAAGTCCTCCCGTCGCTCAATCTCAAGGACAAGGTGTCTGCCGCCGAATGGCAGACCCGTGTCGACCTGGCCGCCTGCTACCGCCTGATCGCCCTGTACGGCTGGGACGACCTGATCTTCACCCACATCTCCGCCAAGGTCCCCGGCACCGAGGACTTCCTGATCAACCCCTATGGGCTGATGTTCCACGAGATCACCGCCTCCAGCCTGGTGAAGATCGACCTGGCCGGCAACAAGTTGATGGATGGCCCCTACGACATCAACCCGGCCGGCTACACCATCCACAGCGCCGTGCATGAGGTGCGTCCGGACGTGGGCTGCGTGCTGCATATCCACACCCCCGCCGGCATTGCCGTGTCGGCGCAGAAACAGGGCTTGCTGCCGCTGTCCCAGCAGTCGCTGTTCGTGCTTTCCAGCCTGGCCTACCACGGCTACGAGGGCGTCGCACTGAACCATGATGAGAAAGCCCGCCTGCAGGCCGACCTCGGTCAGGCCAACTTCATGATCCTGCCCAACCACGGCCTGCTCACCGCCTTCGGTAGCATCGCCGATGCCTTCCTGGGCATGTTCACGATGCAGCGTGCCTGCGAGATCCAGGTGATGGCCCAGTCCGGTGGCGGCGAACTTATCCACATCCCGCAGCAGATTCTCGACGGCGCCAAGGCGATGCTCGCTGGCGTGATGAAAAGCTCCACGGGCATGGGCGGCGCGCTGCCCTGGCCGGCGCTATTGCGCAAACTCGACCAACAGTTCCCCGGTTACGCGCAGTGACCGGCCTGGCCGGCATTCCCCTGGGCGACTGGCGCGCCCAGGCACAGGACATGGACTTCCGTGGCCAGCGCATCCGCTACTGGACGGCGGGGGAGGGCGAACCGCTGCTGTTGATCCACGGCTTCCCCACTGCGTCCTGGGACTGGCACTACCTCTGGGAACCGCTGGCGCGGCGCTTCCGCGTCATCGCTTGTGACCTGCTGGGTTTCGGCTACTCCGCCAAGCCGCGTGGTCATGACTACCGGCTGCTGGAGCAGGCTGACCTGAAGCAGGCGCTGCTGGCGCACGTGGGGGTGGATGGCCCGGTGCATGTGCTGGCCCACGACTATGGCGACAGCGTCGCCCAGGAGCTGCTGGCGCGGCACCACGAAGGGCGTTTCAACCTGGCCAGCTGCGTCTTCCTCAATGGCGGCCTGTTTCCGGAAACCGGCCGGTGCTGGTGCAGAAAATGCTGCTCAGTCCGGTCGGTAGCCTGGTCGGTCGGCTGTTCTCGCGGCGCAAGCTGGCTGCCAGCTTCGCCCAGGTGTTCGGCCCGAACACCCAGCCCAGCGAACGGGAGCTGGATGACTTCTGGCGCTTGATCGCCGAAAGCGATGGGCCGTCCGTGATGCACCGCCTGATCCATTACATCCCTGAGCGTCGCCAGCAGCGCGACCGTTGGGTGGCCGCGATGCAAAAGGGTGGGGTGCCGTTGCGGGTGATCGACGGCGCGGTGGACCCGATTTCAGGGGCTCACATGGTGGCGCGCTATCGCGAGCTGATCCCGAATGCCGACACCGTGCTGCTCGAAGGCATCGGCCACTACCCGCAGACCGAGGCGCCGGATCAGGTGCTGGAGCACTACCTGGCCTTTCATGATCGAGATAGATAGCGGCATTTCCCACAATTTATTAGGACGTGTCCGCCTCCAGTCGCTGGAAGCGTGGCACTAGCATCTCCGGCCTCACCCATTGGCCGGGCAGGCGTTGCCCGGCACCCTCGAGGCCTGACCATGCTGTTCCGCTTTCTGGTGTTTCTCTATCCGATCATTCGTACCCTGGGACCGGCTACTGCGGCCCTGCTGCTCATCGCCGGTCTCAGCCTGATCGGCTATGCCGTGCTGCGCGAGCCCGGCCTGTGGAGCTGGCTGGCCTCGATCGGTTGCCTGATGGCTGCTGCATTGCTCGCGTTGCTCTGTCACAGCTACCACTGGTGGCTATTCAAGCTGCGCCCGCGTGGCAGCCTGTTCCTTCCCATCAAGTAACGCCGCCCTTATCGGGCACCATTCATGGCGGTTCCGATTCTTGTGGGGCCGGGGCAGCTGCCGGAGACTCGGCGGATACCCAGGCCTGCCAAGGAGCCCAGCCCATGAGCGATGCAATCCGCTTCGAAGACAAAGTCGTAATCGTCACCGGTGCCGGCGGTGGCATTGGCCGCGCCCACGCACTGCAATTCGCCCGTCATGGCGCCAGGGTGGTAGTCAACGACCTGGGTGGCAGCACCCACGGCGAAGGTGCCAACGCCTCGGCGGCCGACCGCGTGGTGGCGGAAATCCGCGAAGCCGGCGGTACCGCTGTTGCCAGCCATGATTCGGTAACCGACGGCGACAAGATCGTGCAGACCGCTCTCGACCACTTCGGCCGTATCGACGTGGTGGTGAACAACGCCGGCATCCTGCGCGACAAGACGTTCCACAAGATGGACGACGCCGACTGGGACCTGGTTTACAAGGTCCACGTCGAAGGCGCCTACAAGGTCACCCGCGCCGCCTGGCCGCACATGCGCGAGCAGAACTACGGCCGCGTCATCTTCACCTCGTCCACCTCGGGCATCTACGGCAACTTCGGCCAGTCCAACTACGGCATGGCCAAGCTAGGCCTCTACGGCCTGACCCGTAACCTGGCCATCGAAGGCCGCAAGAACAACATCCTGGTCAACGCCATCGCCCCCACCGGCGGTACCCGCATGACCGAAGGCCTGATCCCGCCGCAGGTGTTCGAGCAACTCAAGCCCGAGCTGGTCAGCCCGCTGGTGGTGTTCCTTGGCAGCGAACAGTGCCAGGACACTTCCGGCCTGTTCGAAGTGGGTGGCGGCTGGATCGGCAAGGTGCGCTGGGAGCGCAGCCTGGGCTTCGGCTTCGACCCCAAGGCGGGCTTCGATGCCGAAGACGTTGCGGCCAACTGGCAGCGCATCTGCGACTTCACCGATGCCGCCCATCCGGCGGACAACGTTGAAGCGCTGCGCGAGATGATGGCCAACCTACAGAAGTACGCCCTCTGATCGCGCCGTTCACCGGGGCAGTTCCGCCAGTGGGCTGATCATTCGTCTCGGGAAGCACTATGTTGAAGGCCGGCCTTGTTGCCGGCCTTTTTCATGGGTCATGCAACGTGGTGAGAGCAAAATCCCGTAGGGGCGAATGAATTCACCCCTACGGGAAAAGCAGTTCTTCATTTCCACCCCCAGGAGCCCCCATGAACGTAAGAGTCGAGAAGAACGGTCCGGTCACCACGTTGATCATCGACCGGCCCGACGTGCGTAACGCCGTCGACCGGCCCACGGCTGACGCACTGGCAGCGGCGCTGCGGGCGTTCGAGGTGGACGAGGAAGCGCGTGTCGCCGTGCTCACCGGGGCTGGCGGCACCTTCTGTGCCGGTGCCGACCTGGGGGCGGTGGCCGAGGACGGTGCGCGGCGCAATCGACTCGATCCCGAGGGCGATGGGCCCATGGGGCCGAGCCGGATGCAACTGCAGAAACCGCTGATCGCCGCCGTCGAAGGCCATGCCGTGGCCGGTGGGCTGGAGCTGGCGCTGTTGGCGGATATGCGGGTGATGGCCGAGGACGCGGTATTCGGCGTGTTCTGCCGCCGCTTTGGTGTGCCGCTGATCGACGGCGGTACTGTGCGTTTGCCGCGCGTCATCGGTCAGGGGCGTGCGCTGGACCTGATTCTCACCGGGCGTCCGGTGAAGGCCCAGGAGGCTTTGGCCATGGGGCTGGCCAATCGGGTGGTGCCGAAGGGCGAAGCCCGTGCGGCGGCCGAGGAACTGGCCCATGCCATTGCTGCATTTCCGCTGCGGTGCATGCTCGCTGATCGTGCCAGCGCCTATGCCCAGTGGGACTTGCCGTTCGAGGAGGCCCTTGCCAATGAATTCGCGGGTGGGATGAAGGTTATCCACAGCGGCGAGACGCTGGCCGGTGCCCGATCCTTCAAAGCGGGGCAGGGGCGGCACGGGCGTTTCGACGATTAATTCCGTAGGTTGCGGCGAGAAGCGTTCCGCTAGCGCGAAGCGAAACCCAACGTTCGGATCCGAAGCGTTGGGTCTGGTTCCTTGAGCTGGTGTGGCCTTCACCGACCTGCGGCAGAACTTCGTTCTGCTTGGTGAATGAATTGGCTATGTCTGCATGACGTGTTGTAGGCAGCTGCATTGCCCGTAGGAGCTGGCTTGCCAG
>NZ_JASATC010000075.1:0-15608 GCF_038440135.1 Pseudomonas sp. OTU5201
AGAAGAAGGTGGTCGTCACACCCCGTTCTTCAAGGGCTACCGTCCGCAGTTCTACTTCCGTACCACTGACGTGACCGGTAACTGCGAGCTGCCGGAAGGCGTAGAGATGGTAATGCCGGGCGACAACATCAAGATGGTTGTCACCCTGATCGCTCCGATTGCCATGGAAGACGGCCTGCGCTTCGCGATCCGCGAAGGCGGTCGTACCGTAGGCGCCGGTGTTGTGGCCAAGATCATCGAATAACGACTTGATCTTGGTGTGTCAGGCCGGCATAATGGTCGGCCTGACTTTGTTACAGGCCAGTAGCTCAATTGGCAGAGCGGCGGTCTCCAAAACCGCAGGTTGGGGGTTCGATTCCCTCCTGGCCTGCCAGATTCCAAGAATGAGAATCTGGCATTTCTCTCACAGGATCCTAGCTGATGAATGCCAAGGCTGAAGCCAAAGAAGCACGCTTCGACGTTCTGAAGTGGGTTGTTGTGGTGGCTCTTGTTGCTGTTGGTGTGGTCGGTAATCAGTATTTTTCTGCTGAGCCGATCCTGTACCGCGTTCTCGCGCTTCTTGCTCTTGCTGCTGTTGCTGCTGTTGTGGCTCTGCAGACCGCTAAGGGTCAGGCTTTCTTTGTTCTCGCCAAGGAAGCTCGCGCGGAAATTCGCAAGGTTGTTTGGCCGACCCGTCAGGAAACCACCCAGACCACTCTGATTGTTGTGGCTGTCGTGCTGGTAATGGCGCTGCTGTTGTGGGGGCTTGATACCCTGCTCGGCTGGCTTGTTTCGTTGATTGTTGGTTAATAGGTGCGCCGTGGCTAAGCGTTGGTACGTTGTGCATGCTTACTCGGGTTACGAGAAGCATGTCATGCGCTCGCTGATTGAGCGCGTCAAGCTGGCTGGCATGGAAGACGAGTTCGGCGAGATTCTGGTCCCCACTGAAGAAGTGGTGGAGATGCGTAATGGCCAGAAGCGCAAGAGCGAGCGTAAGTTCTTCCCCGGTTATGTTCTAGTCCAGATGGAAATGAACGAGGCGACTTGGCATCTGATCAAGGATACGCCACGTGTCATGGGCTTCATTGGTGGTACTGCCGATAAGCCGGCTCCCATCACTGAGAAGGAGGCTGAGGCTATCCTGCGGCGTGTTGCTGATAGTGGTGACAAGCCGAAGCCGAAGACTCTGTTTGAGCCGGGCGAGACAGTTCGCGTCATTGACGGTCCGTTTGCTGACTTCAACGGCGTTGTTGAGGAAGTTAACTACGAAAAGAGTCGGATCCAGGTGGCCGTGCTCATTTTCGGTCGCTCTACCCCGGTAGAGTTGGAGTTCAGTCAGGTCGAGAAGGCTTAACTGACAATGGCATCCCAACCCCGCAGCCCTAGGTTGCGGGGTTTTGTCGTCATTGGGATAAACGCGAAAGCAATCGGGGAGCCTTTAGGCGCTAGAACCCGTAACTGGAGTTATACATGGCTAAGAAGATTCAAGCTTATATCAAGCTGCAAGTGAAGGCCGGTCAGGCCAACCCGTCGCCGCCCGTCGGTCCGGCGCTGGGTCAGCACGGCGTGAACATCATGGAATTCTGCAAGGCGTTCAACGCCAGGACTCAGGGCCTCGAGCCGGGTCTGCCGACTCCTGTGATCATCACCGTATACAGCGACCGCAGCTTCACTTTCGAGACCAAGAGCACCCCGGCTTCCGTGCTGCTGAAGAAAGCAGCCGGCATCGCCAGCGGTTCCCCGCGTCCGAACACCCAGAAGGTAGGCACCGTTACCCGTGCTCAGCTGGAAGAGATCGCAAAAGCCAAGAAGGCTGATCTGACTGCAGCTGACCTGGATGCGGCCGTGCGTAGCATCGCCGGCTCCGCTCGTAGCATGGGCCTGAACGTGGAGGGTGTGTAATGGCTAAGCTGACCAAGCGCCAAAAGGCAATTGCCGAGAAAGTAGAAGCTGGCAAGCAGTACGCTTTCGAAGACGCCGCCAAACTGCTGGCTGAACTGGCTACCTCCAAGTTCAAGGAGTCCGTGGATATCGCCATCAATCTGGGCGTCGATCCGCGTAAATCCGACCAGGTCGTTCGTGGTGCCACCGTTCTGCCGAATGGTACCGGTAAGAGCGTTCGCGTTGCCGTGTTCACTCAGGGTCCTGCTGCCGAAGCCGCACTGGCTGCCGGCGCCGACCGCGTTGGCATGGACGAGCTGGCTGCCGAGATGAAGGGCGGCGACCTGAGCTACGACGTGGTCATTGCCTCCCCGGACGCAATGCGTGTCGTCGGTCAGCTGGGTCAGATCCTCGGTCCGCGCGGCCTGATGCCGAACCCGAAGGTCGGTACCGTGACTCCTGACGTGGCTACCGCTGTCAAGAATGCCAAGGCTGGTCAGGTGCGTTTCCGTACTGACAAGAACGGCATCATTCACGCTTCTGTAGGTAAGGTCGACTTCGAGCCGGTCAAGCTGAAGCAGAACGTGGAAGCCTTGCTGGTTGATCTGAAGCGTCTGAAGCCGTCGACCTCGAAAGGCGTCTACGTCCAGCGCGTGACCCTGAGCAGCACCATGGGCCCGGGTCTGCAGATCGACCAGGCTTCGCTGGAAGCCTAAGAAATAAAGTCGCAGCGGGCCTGCCCGCTGCGCAGGTATTGGGGTCCCTGCCTGGCGGGGGCTATCCAAGACCGTAGGCGGCGCAAGCCTCAAACCGGGAATCGATTCCCGAGCCTACGCAGATGGTGCTCCCGATTCGGTTGCCGAATCAGACACCAAAACGCCGCCCGGCCTCGGCCGGACGAAACGGTAACATCCAGGAGTTAGACCCGTGGCAATTAAACTCGAAGACAAGAAGGCCATCGTCGCTGAAGTCAACGAGGCTGCCAAAGCTGGCCTGTCCGCTGTCGTGGCTGATGCCCGTGGCGTGACCGTAGCCGCTATGACCGGACTCCGTAAAGAGGCCCGCGAGGCTGGCGTGTACGTACGTGTCGTGCGTAACACTCTGGCTCGTCGCGCCGTTGCCGGCACTCAGTTCGAAGTGCTCAACGACGTGTTCAAAGGCCCGACCCTGATTGCGTTCTCCAACGAACATCCGGGCGCTGCTGCTCGTATCTTCAAGGAATTCGCCAAGGGTCAGGACAAGTTCGAGATCAAGGCCGCTGCATTCGAGGGCCAGTTCCTCGCAGCCAATCAGATCGACGTACTGGCGACCCTGCCGACCTACAACGAAGCCGTTGCGCAGCTGATGAGCGTTATCCAAGGCGCTACCAGCAAGCTGGCTCGTACTCTGGCGGCAATTCGCGACCAGAAAGAAGGCGCTGCTGCCTGATCCAGGCCGCATAGTCCCTTTCACGCTACTTTGTTCAATTTTTGATGGCCGCGAAGGCTGTCCACCAATACAGGAATTAGAGTCATGGCTCTGACCAACGAAGACATCATCAACGCCGTATCCGAAATGTCCGTCATGCAGATCGTTGAACTGATCAAAGCGATGGAAGAGAAGTTCGGTGTTACCGCTGCTGCTGCCGTTGCTGCTGGCCCGGCTGCTGCCGCTGCTGTTGTTGAAGAACAAACCGAGTTCAACATCATCCTGACCGAAGCCGGCGAGAAGAAAGTGAACGTCATCAAAGTCGTTCGCGAACTGACCGGTCTGGGTCTGAAAGAAGCCAAGGCAGTTGTTGACGGCGCCCCGGGCGTGGTCAAGGAAGGCGCTTCCAAGGAAGAGGCCGAAGCTGCCAAGAAAGCTCTGGAAGAAGCTGGCGCCAAAGTCGAGCTCAAGTAAGCGACGACCTTGCGTCAACAGCCGGTGCGCTCCGCGCAAGGCTGACGGCTGGTGGCTTATGCCACCGGCCTTTTTCCGTTCTAGGTGGTTGTCTCCGTACGCTACCCGGAACGTGACCCGACCTCCAGTGGGAGGCGGAGCAGACCAAGGGGTCTGCAAGATTTTCTGGCTACTCCCGTCGGAGGGGCCAAACAAGCAGGTGACCAAGCTGGGGAACGCTGATGGCTTACTCATACACTGAGAAAAAACGTATCCGCAAAGACTTTAGCAAGTTGCCGGACGTCATGGATGTACCCTACCTCCTGGCCATCCAGCTGGATTCGTATCGCGAATTCCTGCAGGCGGGAGTCAGCAAAGAGCAGTTCCGTGACATCGGTCTGCACGCGGCCTTCAAGTCTGTTTTCCCGATCATCAGCTATTCCGGCAATGCCGCCCTGGAATACGTCGGTTATCGCCTGGGCGAGCCGGCCTTCGATGTCAAGGAATGCGTGCTGCGTGGCGTGACGTTCGCCGTGCCGCTGCGGGTAAAAGTCCGTCTGATCATCTTCGACAAAGAGTCGTCGAACAAAGCGATCAAGGACATCAAGGAGCAAGAAGTCTACATGGGGGAAATCCCCCTGATGACCGAGAACGGTACCTTCATCATCAACGGTACCGAACGCGTCATCGTGTCCCAGCTGCACCGCTCCCCGGGCGTGTTCTTCGATCATGACCGTGGCAAGACGCACAGCTCGGGCAAGCTGCTGTACTCTGCTCGCATCATTCCTTACCGCGGTTCCTGGTTGGACTTCGAGTTCGATCCGAAGGACTGCGTGTTCGTGCGTATCGACCGTCGCCGCAAACTGCCGGCTACTGTCCTGCTGCGCGCACTGAACTACACCACCGAAGAAGTGCTGAACGCCTTCTACGCGACCAACGTCTTCCACGTGAAGGGCGAAGGCCTGCACCTGGAGCTGGTACCGCAACGTCTGCGCGGCGAGATCGCCGTGTTCGACATCAAGGACCAGAACGGCAAGGTGATCGTAGAGCAGGGCCGTCGTATCACTGCCCGCCACATCAATCAGCTGGAAAAAGCAGGTATCAAGGAACTGGAAGTCCCGATGGACTACGTCCTTGGCCGCACCTCGGCTAAGGCCATCGTGCATCCGGCGACCGGCGAGATCATTGCCGAGTGTAATACCGAGCTGACCACTGACCTGCTGGTGAAGATTGCCAAGGCCCAGGTCGTTCGCATCGAGACCCTGTACACCAACGACATCGACTGCGGTCCGTTCATTTCAGACACCCTGAAGATCGATTCCACCGGCAACCAGCTGGAAGCCCTGGTCGAGATCTACCGCATGATGCGCCCTGGCGAGCCGCCGACTAAGGAAGCCGCTGAGACCCTGTTCAACAACCTGTTCTTCAGCGCCGAGCGTTACGACCTTTCTGCCGTTGGTCGCATGAAGTTCAACCGCCGCATCGGTCGTTCCGAGATCGAAGGCTCTGGCGTGTTGAGCAAGGAAGACATCGTCGATGTCCTCAAGACTCTGGTCGACATCCGTAACGGCAAAGGCATCGTCGACGACATCGACCACCTCGGTAACCGTCGTGTCCGTTGCGTTGGCGAGATGGCCGAGAACCAGTTCCGTGTTGGCCTGGTGCGTGTAGAGCGCGCGGTCAAGGAGCGTCTGTCCATGGCCGAAAGCGAAGGCTTGATGCCGCAGGACCTGATCAACGCCAAGCCTGTGGCGGCCGCGATCAAGGAGTTCTTCGGTTCCAGTCAGCTTTCGCAGTTCATGGACCAGAACAACCCGCTTTCCGAGATTACCCACAAGCGCCGCGTTTCTGCTCTCGGCCCAGGCGGTCTGACTCGTGAGCGTGCAGGCTTCGAAGTTCGCGACGTACACCCGACTCATTACGGTCGTGTGTGCCCGATCGAAACGCCTGAGGGCCCGAACATCGGTCTGATCAACTCCCTGGCGACCTACGCCCGCACCAACCAGTACGGCTTCCTGGAAAGCCCGTACCGTGTGGTGAAAGGCACCCAGGTGACTGACGAAATCGTTTTCCTCTCCGCCATCGAAGAGGCTGACCACGTTATCGCCCAGGCATCGGCAACGATGAACGAGAAAGGTCAGTTGGTCGACGAGCTGGTGGCCGTGCGTCACCTGAACGAATTCACCGTCAAGGCGCCTGAAGACGTGACCCTGATGGACGTTTCGCCGAAGCAGGTCGTTTCCGTCGCTGCCTCGCTGATTCCGTTCCTAGAGCACGACGACGCCAACCGAGCGCTCATGGGTTCGAACATGCAGCGTCAGGCCGTGCCGACCCTGCGTGCCGACAAGCCCCTGGTCGGTACCGGCATGGAGCGCAACGTAGCTCGCGACTCCGGCGTTTGCGTCGTGGCTCGCCGTGGCGGCGTGATCGACTCCGTCGATGCCAGTCGAATCGTAGTTCGCGTCAATGACGACGAAGTTGAAACCGGCGAAGCCGGCGTCGACATCTACAACCTGACCAAATACACCCGTTCCAACCAGAACACCTGCATCAACCAGCGTCCGCTGGTGCAGAAGGGTGACGTGGTCGCTCGCGCCGACATCCTGGCCGATGGTCCGTCCACCGACATGGGCGAGCTGGCCCTGGGCCAGAACATGCGCGTCGCGTTCATGCCCTGGAACGGCTTCAACTTCGAAGACTCCATCTGCCTGTCCGAGCGCGTGGTCCAGGAAGACCGCTTCACCACGATCCACATCCAGGAACTGACCTGTGTGGCGCGTGACACCAAGCTCGGCCCAGAAGAAATCACCGCGGACATCCCGAACGTGGGTGAGGCCGCGCTGAACAAGCTGGACGAAGCGGGCATCGTCTACGTTGGCGCCGAAGTGCAGGCTGGCGACATTCTGGTCGGCAAGGTCACCCCGAAGGGCGAGACCCAGCTGACTCCGGAAGAGAAGCTGCTGCGCGCGATCTTCGGCGAGAAGGCTTCCGACGTGAAGGACACCTCCCTGCGCGTGCCGACCGGCACCAAGGGCACTGTCATCGACGTCCAGGTCTTCACCCGCGACGGCGTGGAGCGCGATAGCCGCGCCCTGGCCATCGAGAAGATGCAGCTGGACGAGATCCGCAAGGATCTCAACGAAGAGTTCCGCATCGTCGAAGGTGCGACCTTCGAGCGTCTGCGTTCTGCCCTGGTTGGCCAGGTCGCTGAAGGCGGCGCGGGCGTGAAGAAAGGCACCGAGATCACCCACGAGTACCTCGATGGTCTCGAGCGCGGCCAGTGGTTCAAGCTGCGCATGTCCGAAGACGCCCTGAACGAGCAGCTGGAAAAGGCCCAGGCCTATCTGTCTGATCGTCGCCAGATGCTGGACGACAAGTTCGAAGACAAGAAGCGCAAGCTGCAGCAGGGCGACGACCTGGCTCCGGGCGTGCTGAAGATCGTCAAGGTCTACCTGGCCATCAAGCGCCGCATCCAGCCGGGCGACAAGATGGCGGGCCGCCACGGTAACAAGGGTGTGGTCTCCGTGATCATGCCGGTCGAAGACATGCCGCACGACGCCAATGGCACCCCGGTCGATATCGTCCTGAACCCGCTGGGCGTACCGTCTCGTATGAACGTCGGTCAGATCCTCGAAACCCACCTGGGCCTCGCGGCCAAGGGCCTGGGCGAGAAGATCAACCGCATGCTCGAAGAGCAGCGCAAGATTGCCGAACTGCGCAAGTTCCTCCACGAGATCTACAACGAGATCGGTGGCCGCCAGGAAAGCCTGGACGAACTGGGCGACCAGGAAATCCTGGATCTGGCGAAGAACCTGCGCGCTGGCGTTCCAATGGCAACCCCGGTGTTCGACGGCGCCAAGGAAAGCGAGATCAAAGCCATGCTGAAGCTCGCCGACCTGCCGGAGAGCGGTCAGATGCGCTTGTTCGACGGTCGTACCGGGAACATGTTCGAGCGTCCGACCACTGTCGGCTACATGTACATGCTCAAGCTGAACCACCTGGTCGACGACAAGATGCACGCACGTTCCACCGGCTCCTACAGCCTGGTTACCCAGCAGCCGCTGGGTGGTAAGGCGCAGTTCGGTGGCCAGCGTTTCGGGGAGATGGAGGTCTGGGCACTGGAAGCCTATGGCGCCGCCTACACCCTGCAGGAAATGCTGACCGTGAAGTCGGACGACGTGAACGGCCGGACCAAGATGTACAAGAACATCGTGGACGGCGATCACCGCATGGAGGCCGGCATGCCCGAGTCCTTCAACGTGTTGATCAAAGAGATCCGTTCGCTCGGCATCGACATCGAACTGGAAACCGAATAACACGCGACGCCCAAAACGCTACGGCTGGTCAAGGCCGGTCGTAGCGGGTCCGTGAGGAGGAAAGGCCTTGAAAGACTTGCTGAATCTGTTGAAAAACCAGGGTCAAATCGAAGAGTTCGATGCCATCCGTATTGGTCTGGCCTCGCCCGAGATGATCCGTTCCTGGTCCTTCGGTGAAGTGAAGAAGCCGGAGACCATCAACTACCGTACCTTCAAGCCGGAGCGCGATGGCCTGTTCTGCGCCAAGATCTTCGGCCCGGTGAAGGACTATGAGTGCCTGTGCGGTAAGTACAAGCGCCTGAAACACCGTGGTGTGATCTGCGAGAAGTGCGGCGTGGAAGTCGCGCTGGCCAAGGTGCGCCGCGAGCGCATGGGCCACATCGAGCTGGCTTCGCCGGTCGCCCACATCTGGTTCCTGAAGTCCCTGCCGTCCCGTATCGGCCTGCTGCTGGACATGACCCTGCGTGACATCGAGCGCGTGCTCTATTTCGAGAGCTACGTGGTGATCGATCCGGGCATGACCACCCTGGAAAAGGGCCAGCTGCTGAACGACGAGCAGTACTTCGAGTCCCTCGAAGAATTCGGTGACGACTTCGACGCGCGCATGGGCGCCGAGGCCGTTCGCGAGCTGCTCAACGCGATCGACCTGGAGCACGAGATTGGCCGCCTGCGCGAGGAAATCCCGCAGACCAACTCGGAAACCAAGATCAAGAAGCTGTCCAAGCGCCTGAAGCTGATGGAAGCCTTCAAGGATTCCGGCAACCACCCCGAGTGGATGGTGCTGACCGTCCTGCCGGTGCTGCCTCCGGACCTGCGTCCGCTGGTTCCGCTGGATGGCGGCCGTTTCGCGACTTCCGACCTGAACGATCTGTATCGTCGCGTCATCAACCGCAACAACCGCCTGAAGCGCCTGCTCGACCTGGCCGCTCCGGACATCATCGTGCGCAACGAAAAGCGCATGCTGCAGGAAGCCGTCGACGCCCTCCTGGACAACGGCCGTCGCGGCCGTGCCATCACCGGCTCGAACAAGCGCCCGCTGAAGTCCCTGGCCGACATGATCAAGGGCAAGCAAGGTCGCTTCCGTCAAAACCTGCTCGGTAAGCGCGTGGACTACTCCGGTCGTTCCGTGATCACCGTGGGTCCGACCCTGCGACTGCACCAGTGCGGTCTGCCGAAGAAGATGGCCCTCGAGCTGTTCAAGCCGTTCATTTTCGGCAAGCTCGAAGCCCGCGGCATGGCCACCACCATCAAGGCGGCCAAGAAAATGGTCGAGCGCGAACTGCCCGAGGTCTGGGACGTTCTCGCCGAAGTCATCCGCGAACACCCCGTACTGCTGAACCGTGCACCGACCCTCCACCGTCTGGGTATCCAGGCGTTCGAGCCGGTGCTCATCGAAGGCAAGGCGATCCAGCTGCACCCGCTGGTCTGCGCGGCGTACAACGCCGACTTCGACGGTGACCAGATGGCCGTTCACGTCCCGCTGACCCTCGAGGCCCAGCTGGAAGCGCGCGCGCTGATGATGTCCACCAACAACATCCTGTCCCCCGCCAACGGCGAGCCGATCATCGTGCCGTCGCAGGACGTGGTATTGGGTCTGTACTACATGACCCGCGAAGCCGTTAACGCCAAGGGCGAAGGCCGCGTGTTCGCTGACCTGCAGGAAGTCGACCGCGTGTTCCGCGCCGGCGAGGCGTCCCTGCACGCCCGCGTGAAAGTGCGGATCAAGGAAGTTGTGAAGGAAAAGGACGGCTCCATCTCCAAGAACACTCGCATCGTCGACACCACTGTTGGTCGCGCGCTGCTGTTCCAGGTTGTGCCGGCCGGCCTGTCCTTCGACGTGGTCAACCAGCCGATGAAGAAGAAGGCGATCTCCAAGCTGATCAACCAGTGCTACCGTGTGGTTGGTCTGAAGGACACCGTCATCTTCGCTGACCAGTTGATGTACACCGGTTTCGCTTACTCCACCATTTCTGGTGTCTCGATCGGCGTGAACGACTTCGTCATTCCGGACGAGAAGGCCCGCATCATCGACGCCGCCACCGAGGAAGTGAAGGAGATCGAATCCCAGTACGCTTCCGGCCTGGTAACCCAGGGCGAGAAGTACAACAAGGTGATCGACCTTTGGTCCAAGGCCAACGACGAAGTGTCCAAGGCGATGATGTCCAACCTCTCGAAAGAGAAGGTCATCGACCGCGAGGGCAAGGAAGTCGACCAGGAGTCCTTCAACTCCATGTACATGATGGCGGACTCCGGTGCGCGGGGCTCGGCTGCCCAGATTCGTCAGCTGGCCGGTATGCGTGGTCTGATGGCCAAGCCGGACGGCTCCATCATCGAGACCCCCATCACCGCGAACTTCCGTGAAGGCCTGAACGTACTGCAATACTTCATCTCCACTCACGGTGCTCGTAAGGGTCTGGCGGATACCGCCCTGAAGACCGCGAACTCCGGTTACCTGACTCGTCGTCTCGTTGACGTCGCCCAGGATCTGGTAGTGACCGAGATCGACTGCGGTACCGAGCACGGCCTGCTGATGACTCCGCACATCGAAGGCGGCGACGTGGTCGAGCCTTTGGGTGAGCGTGTACTGGGTCGTGTTATCGCCCGTGATGTGTTCAAGCCGGGTAGCGACGATGGCGAAGTGATCGTTCCTGCCGGTACCCTGATCGATGAGCAGTGGGTCGAGTTTGTCGAGCGCATGAGCGTCGACGAAGTGATCGTGCGTTCGCCGATCACCTGCGAAACCCGCTACGGCATCTGCGCCAAGTGCTACGGTCGTGATCTGGCTCGTGGTCACCAGGTGAACATCGGTGAAGCGGTTGGCGTAATTGCCGCCCAGTCCATCGGTGAGCCGGGTACCCAGCTGACCATGCGTACCTTCCACATCGGTGGTGCGGCTAGCCGGACCTCCGCGGCTGACAACGTCCAGGTGAAAAATGGCGGCACCATCCGTCTGCACAACCTGAAGCATGTCGAGCGTCTGGACGGTGCCCTGGTGGCAGTGTCCCGTTCCGGTGAGCTGGCCGTGGCCGACGACTTCGGTCGCGAGCGCGAGCGCTACAAGCTGCCGTACGGTGCTGTGATTTCGGTGAAGGAAGGCGACAAAGTCGACCCGGGCGCAATCGTCGCCAAGTGGGACCCGCACACCCACCCGATCGTGACCGAAATGAAGGGTACTGTGACCTTCGTCGGTATGGAGGAGGGGATCACCATCAAGCGTCAGACCGACGAACTGACAGGTCTGACCAACATCGAGGTTCTTGATCCGAAGGACCGTCCGGCCGCTGGCAAGGACATCCGTCCGGCTGTGAAGCTGGTCGATGCCAACGGCAAGGAGCTGCTGCTGCCTGGCACTGATGTGCCTGCACAGTACTTCCTGCCGGCAAACGCCCTGGTGGGTGTGGCCGACGGTGCCCAGGTGGGCGTGGGTGATGTAATCGCCCGTATCCCGCAGGAAACCTCGAAGACTCGTGACATCACCGGTGGTCTGCCGCGCGTGGCCGACCTGTTCGAAGCTCGCCGTCCGAAAGAGCCTTCGATCCTGGCGGAAGTCAGCGGCACCATCTCCTTCGGTAAGGAGACCAAGGGCAAGCGCCGTCTGGTCATTACCCCGAACGATGGCAGTGATCCGTACGAGGAGCTGATTCCGAAGTGGCGTCACCTCAACGTGTTCGAAGGCGAACAGGTAAACCGCGGCGAAGTTATCTCCGACGGCCCGAGCAACCCGCACGATATCCTGCGTTTGCTGGGTGTCAGCGCGCTGGCCAAGTACATCGTCAACGAGATTCAGGACGTGTACCGCTTGCAGGGCGTGAAGATCAACGACAAGCACATCGAGACCATCCTGCGTCAGATGTTGCGGAAGGTCGAGATCGCGGAGTCCGGCGATTCCAGTTTCATCAAGGGCGACCAGATGGAACTGACCCAGGTGCTGGAAGAGAACGAGCGTCTGGCGACTGAAGATCGCTTCATCGCCAAGTTCGAGCGCGTTCTGCTGGGTATCACCAAGGCCTCGCTGTCCACCGAGTCGTTCATCTCTGCGGCGTCCTTCCAGGAAACCACCCGCGTCCTCACCGAGGCGGCGGTTACCGGCAAGCGCGACTACCTGCGCGGCCTGAAGGAAAACGTGGTGGTGGGTCGTCTGATCCCGGCCGGTACCGGTCTGGCCTACCACAGTGAGCGCAAGCGTCAGCGCGAAGCCGGCAAGCCGCTCCGCGTCAGCGCTAGCGAAGTGGAAGCGGCGCTCACCGAAGCGTTGAACTCCAGCAGCAATTGAGTGCAAACCCCCGGCGGTCTTTACCGTCGGGGGCTTTGCCTTGACGGGGGCTATGAGTCTCTTTAGACTCATGCACCCCTAAATTTGGCAGGGCGCTTGGCTCTGTCATTTTGCTTTCTTTGTAAGGCAATAGCGTCGAAAGACAACAGTGGAGCAATTAGATGGCAACTATTAACCAGCTGGTGCGTAAGCCGCGCAGCCGTATCGTCGAGAAATCCGACGTACCTGCGCTGCAAAACTGCCCGCAGCGTCGCGGCGTTTGCACCCGCGTCTACACCACCACGCCGAAGAAGCCGAACTCTGCACTGCGTAAAGTGTGCCGTGTTCGTCTGACCAACGGCTACGAAGTGACTTCGTACATCGGTGGTGAAGGTCACAACCTGCAAGAGCACAGCGTAGTGCTGATCCGTGGCGGTCGTGTAAAAGACCTTCCGGGTGTGCGTTACCACACCGTGCGCGGTTCGCTGGATACCACCGGCGTTAAAGACCGTAAGCAGGGTCGTTCCAAGTACGGTACCAAGCGTCCGAAATAATTCGGCGTTTAACAGTTTTTTTATTCATTGAGTCGATAAGAGTAAGGTCGGGCGTAACCGAATGGTTATGGTCCCGGGCTAACCTGAAGACCGTTTGAGGGCTTATCAATGCCAAGACGTCGTGTAGCAGCCAAGCGTGAGATTCTGGACGATCCGAAATACGGAAGCCTGATTCTCGCCAAGTTCATGAACCACGTGATGGAAAGCGGCAAGAAGGCTGTAGCCGAGCGCATCGTTTACGGTGCCCTGGATACCGTCAAAGCACGCAAGAACAGCGATCCCCTGGAGATCTTCGAGAAAGCTCTCGACGCCATCGCTCCGCTGGTCGAAGTCAAGTCCCGCCGTGTAGGCGGTGCTACTTACCAGGTTCCGGTCGAAGTTCGTCCGTCGCGTCGTAATGCCCTGGCCATGCGCTGGCTGGTCGAGTCCGCGCGCAAGCGTGGCGAGAAATCCATGGCCCTGCGTCTCGCGGGCGAGCTGCTGGATGCCTTCGATGGCAAAGGCGCTGCTGTCAAGAAGCGTGAAGATGTGCACCGCATGGCAGAGGCCAACAAGGCCTTCTCGCATTATCGCTTCTAATCTAGCGAGGATTTTTTCGTGGCTCGTACAACCCCTATCAACCGCTACCGTAACATCGGTATCTGCGCACACGTAGACGCCGGTAAGACCACTACTACGGAGCGGATCCTGTTCTACACAGGTCTCAGCCACAAAATGGGTGAGGTGCACGACGGTGCCGCCACTACCGACTGGATGGTTCAGGAGCAGGAGCGTGGTATTACCATTACCTCCGCTGCTGTAACTACCTTCTGGAAAGGTTCTCGTGGTCAGTTCGACAACTACCGTGTCAACGTGATCGACACCCCCGGCCACGTTGACTTCACCATCGAAGTAGAGCGTTCGCTGCGCGTGCTCGACGGTGCGGTTGTGGTCTTCTGCGGTACCTCCGGCGTTGAGCCGCAGTCCGAGACTGTATGGCGTCAAGCCAACAAATACGGCGTGCCGCGCATCGTCTACGTGAACAAGATGGACCGTGCTGGCGCCAACTTCCTGCGCGTTGTAGGTCAGATCAAGAACCGTCTGGGCCACACTCCGGTTCCGGTTCAGCTGGCTATCGGCGCTGAAGACGACTTCCAGGGCCAGATCGACCTGATCAAGATGAAGGCGATCTACTGGAACGAAGACGACAAGGGTACTACCTACCGCGAGGAGGAGATCCCGGCCGAGCTTCAGGGGCTGGCTGAAGAGTGGCGCTCCAACATGGTTGAGGCGGCTGCCGAAGCCAACGAAGAGCTGATGAACAAGTACCTGGAAGAGGGTGAGCTGACCGCCGAAGAAATCAAGGCTGGTCTGCGTGCTCGTACTCTGGCCAGCGAAATCGTTCCGGCTGTTTGCGGTTCTTCCTTCAAGAACAAGGGCGTGCCCCTGGTTCTCGACGCCGTGATCGACTTCCTGCCTGCTCCGACCGAGATTCCGCCGATCCAGGGCACCAACCCGGATAACGAGGAGATTGTCGACGAGCGTCGTGCAGACGATAGCGAGCCGTTCTCCGCTCTGGCGTTCAAGATCGCGACCGACCCGTTCGTCGGTACTCTGACCTTCGCTCGTGTTTATTCCGGCGTCCTCGCTTCCGGCGACTCCGTACTGAACTCGGTAAAGGGTAAGAAGGAGCGCGTGGGTCGGATGGTGCAGATGCACGCCAACCAGCGTGAAGAGATCAAGGAATGCCGTGCCGGTGACATCGCTGCGCTGATCGGCATGAAGGACGTCACCACGGGTGACACCCTGTGCGATCTCGACAAGCCGATCATCCTTGAGCGCATGGACTTCCCGGAGCCGGTAATTTCCGTCGCCGTGGAGCCCAAGACCAAGGCGGACCAGGAGAAGATGGGTATCGCTCTGGGCAAGCTGGCTCAGGAAGATCCGTCCTTTCGCGTCAAGACCGACGAAGAGTCCGGTCAGACCATCATCTCCGGTATGGGTGAATTGCACCTGGATATCATCGTCGATCGCATGAAGCGCGAGTTCGGCGTTGAGGCCAACATCGGTAAGCCTCAAGTGGCCTATCGTGAAACCATCACCAAGGACAATGTCGAGATCGAAGGCAAATTCGTTCGTCAGTCCGGTGGTCGTGGTCAGTTCGGTCACTGCTGGATCCGCTTCTCGGCTGCTGAAGTCGACGAGAAGGGCAACATCACCGAAGGTCTGGTGTTCACCAACGAAGTCGTGGGTGGTGTGATTCCGAAGGAATACATCCCGGCGATCCAGAAGGGCATCGAAGAGCAGATGAAGAACGGCGTTGTTGCCGGCTATCCGCTGCTCGGCCTGAAGGCCTCCGTCTTCGACGGTTCGTACCATGACGTTGACTCCAACGAAATGGCGTTCAAGATCGCTGCCTCCATGGCAACCAAGCAGCTGGCCCAGAAGGGTGGTGGTAAGGTGCTTGAGCCGATCATGAAGGTAGAGGTGGTGACTCCTGAGGACTACATGGGTGACGTGATGGGTGACCTGAACCGTCGTCGTGGTCTGATTCAGGGGATGGAAGACAGCGTTTCCGGTAAGGTGATCCGTGCCGAGGTTCCGCTGGGCGAGATGTTCGGTTATGCGACCGACGTGCGTTCCATGTCCCAGGGTCGCGCGAGCTACTCCATGGAATTCTCCAAATACGCCGAAGCTCCGTCGAATGTCGTCGAAGCACTGGTTAAAAAACAAGGTTGATTCAGCCCTTTAAGTAAGAGGTTTACTGTCGTGGCTAAAGAAAAATTT
>NZ_JASATC010000076.1:0-15470 GCF_038440135.1 Pseudomonas sp. OTU5201
CGGGGGCCCACGCCCGGAGTTCCCAACATGTGGTTCAACAACGAGTCCGCGCGGCTGGTGCCGCAACTGTCCGAATGGATCGCCCGCCTGCTCAACGGCCAGCCCATCGAGCCCAGCGGGCAGCTGGCCGTCCACCCTTCCCTGCGCCAGTCGCTGGAACGCCTGCAACTGGCCTGGCGGCAACAACGCACGGCCCTGGACAGCCGCGAGCCGCCACCCTGTACGGAGGAAGAGCTCACCGCCCTGCAGCGCCAGCTCGATGACGGCCTCAGCCGGCAGGCGCTGATCCAGGCACAGCTCGACGCCGCCTACCAACTCCTTGGGGAGCAACAACAACGCCTGGCAGTCTGGGACCAGGAGCAGCGCGCCTGGGAGCTGACCCGCCAGACGCTCACCGAAGGCAGCTGGGACCTGCTGGTGGCCAACGGCGACGCGGACCATCCGCAGAGCCGCATCTGCTGGTCCGAACAGTTCTGCGCACTGGTCGGCTACAGCCGCACCGAACTGCCCGACAGCTGGGACAGCTACAACCAGGTCACCCACCCCGACGACTTCAAGCGGGTGATGCGGTGCTTCGGCGAGCTGATCCGCGATCCATCGCCAGACGCGTCCTACGTGGCCGAGTACCGCATGCGCCACAAGACCCGTGGTGAGATCTGGTTCCGCGAGCGCGCGCGCTGCCTACGGGACGAGCGCGGCGTGCTGCTGCGGGTAACCGGGGCGGTGCGCGACATCAGCGATGAGAAGCAGGCCGAGGCCGCGCGCCAGCGGGAACAGGCAGCGATGCAGGCCACCTACGGCCAGATCGCCCAAGTGGTGGGTGTGATCAAGGCCATTGCCGACCAAACCAACCTGCTGGCCCTTAATGCCGCCATCGAAGCGGCCCGCGCCGGCGAAGTTGGTCGGGGATTCTCGGTGGTGGCGGACGAAGTGAAGAACCTCGCCCGCCGCACGCGTGTGGCCACACAGGAAATCCAGGACATGCTGGAGCGGCGCTGACGCGGTCGTCATTTCGTAGTGTGCGTGGCGCGTACCGGGAGCCTTGCACGGTGCTGAAGTTAACGGGTACGCATGGCCCCCCTGCGACGCCTGCTCGCCCAGTGCTTGATCTGCGGCCCCGCCGCACCGAGCCGTCCACACTCAAGTCGTCCGATAACCGCACAGAACCCCTTTTGATAAATTGACGCAATTAACTGGTTAGTACATTTTCATTGTCACACGCTCCGGCGCTTTTCAGCCGAGTGAGAACAACAATGGAGACCTGCCGTAATGACTCGCACTGTCCTCGTGCTCAACGGGCCGAACCTGAATATGCTCGGCACCCGTGAGCCCGCCACCTATGGCCATGAAACCCTCGCCGATATTGCTGCCCTGTGCAGCCGTAGCGCCGCCGAGTTGGGTTTCGAGGTGGACTTCCGCCAGACCAACCACGAAGGCGAACTGATCGACTGGATCCACCAAGCACGCGGTCGCTGCGCCGGCATCGTCATCAACCCCGCTGCCTGGACCCACACCTCCGTGGCCATCCGCGACGCCCTGGTGGCCAGCGAGCTGCCGGTGATCGAAGTGCACCTGTCCAACGTGCACAAGCGCGAGGAATTCCGTCACCACTCGTTCGTTTCCGCTATTGCCGTCGGCGTGATCTGCGGACTCGGCAGCCAGGGCTACAGCCTGGCGCTGCAGCACTTCGGCCAACTGTTTTCCAAGGGTTGAACACTATGTCCCAGCACAATCAATCCATCCTCGCCGGTCTGATCGGCGCAGGCATCCAGGCCTCCCGCACCCCCGCCATGCACGAGCATGAAGGTGACGCCCAGGGCATCCGCTACCTCTATCGCCTGATCGACCTGGATCAGTTGAAACTGGACACCAGCGCCCTCCCCGACCTGCTCAACGCCGCCCAGCGCATGGGCTACACCGGGTTGAACATCACCTTCCCCTGCAAGCAGGCGATCATTCCCCTGCTCGATGAGCTATCGCCTGAAGCCGCCGGCATTGGCGCGGTGAACACCGTCGTGCTGAAGGGTGGCAAGCGCGTCGGCCACAACACCGACTGCCTGGGGTTCGGCGAAGGTTTCCGCCGCGGCCTGCCGGAGGTCCAGCGACGTCAGGTGGTGCAGATGGGCGCGGGTGGCGCGGGCTCAGCCGTGGCTCATGCCCTGCTCGCCGAAGGCGTCGAACGCCTGACCCTGTTCGAAGTGGACGCTGTCCGGGGACAGGCCCTGGTGGACAACCTCAACCAGCACTTCGGTGTCGGCCGAGCCGCCCTCGGTACCGACCTGGCCAATGCCATGGCCGAGGCCGATGGCCTGGTCAACACCACCCCCATCGGCATGGCCAAGCTGCCGGGTACGCCGGTTCCGGCAGAACTGCTGCGTCCCGAGTTGTGGGTGGCGGAGATCATCTATTTCCCGCTGGAAACCGAGCTGCTACGCGATGCCCGCGCCATCGGTTGCCACACACTGGATGGCGGCACCATGGCCGTATTCCAGGCCGTGAAAGCCTTCGAGTTGATCAGCGGCCGCAGCGCCGACGCCGACCGGATGATGGCGCACTTCGCCAGCATGAACGGCTGATCCCCCCGTAGTGTGCGCTACGCGTACCGAAAACCCTGCGCGGGGCAATCAGCGCGCACGGCGCACCCTACGAACTCAATCCAGCACCGGTTTCAACAAGGCCTGCGCCTCGTACAGCGGCGTCAGGTAGCGCTGGCGCATCTCGTCGCCACTCATGCGTGAAGCATGGGTGGTGATGGTGAGGCTGGCCTTCAGCTCGCCCTTGCGATTGGTCAGGGGCACACCCAGCACGCACATTCCCGCTTCGTATTCCTGGTCCACCACGGCATAGCCCTGGGCCGATACCTTGTTCAGTTCCGCCTTGAGCTCGTCCATGCCGGTACGGGTGAAGGGGGTCAACTGGCGCAGCACGACCCGTGCGAAGTACGCCTCCAGCTCGTCTGCGGAAAACGACGCCAGCCAGATACGCCCGCTAGCCGTGCAGTACATGGGCATGCGCGATCCGGGACGAATCGACAGGGAGGCGATGTGGCTGTAGCGGCTACGGACGATGTGCACGATGTCATCGCCATCGCGCAGCCCCACCGAAACGTGCTCCTGAGTAGTCCGCGCCACCTGCTCGACTATGGGCCGCAACATGCGCGGCAACTGCGCCGAATCCACATAGGCCTGGCCTATGCGCAGGGACTTGGCGGTCAACCAGTAATGACGGCCATCGGTTTCAGCGAAACCTTCATGCACCAGGGTCAGCAGGAAACGCCGCGCCGCGCTCGCGGTCAGCCCGGACATGGCCGCGGCCTCCGGCACGCTGAGACGCGGATTATCGACACTGAACAGTTGCATCAGCGCCAGGCCTTTCTGCAGCCCGGCAATCAGATCCCGCTGGTGAATGACCGGCGTCTTCATTCCCACTCCCCTGTCCGGTTGATGTGCCTTTCCGTAGGGTGCGCCGTGCGCACCGGAAGCCCGCGTAGAAGATGCGGTGGACACAGCGCACCCTACAAGGAACCCATTCAGCTAATTTCGCCAAAAACTGCGATTATCGCAGCACCGTTGCGATAAACAACCGAGATGCCCGTCTGTTTCATTGGCCACTCCTTGGGCGCTGGCAATACTGCCGGCACAACAACAAGCCCAGGAGATCAGCATGATCCGTGGTTCGACCGAACTGGTGGCCATCATCGGCAGCCCCATCGCCCAGGTGAAATCGCCGGAAAACTTCAATGCCTGGTTCACAGAGAACGGCCAGAATCTGGCGATGATCGCCGTGGACATGGCCGAGCAGAATCTCGCCACGTTCATCCAGTCCCTGCGCGGCTGGAAGAATCTGCGTGGTTGCGTCGTCACTGTGCCTTACAAACAGGTATTGGCCAGCCAGCTCGACCAGCTCAGCGCCCGTGCTGCGGCCCTGGGTTCGGTGAACGTGATCCGTCGCGAGGCCGACGGCCGTCTGCTGGGCGATAACGTCGATGGCGAGGGCTTCCTCAAGGCTGCCCGCAGCCATGGATTCCAGCCGGTCGGGCAACGCGCGCTGGTAGTGGGCTCCGGTGGTGTCGGCGCCGCTATCGCCTACTCGCTGTGCGAAGGACGCGTGCGCCAACTGGTGATTGCCGACCTCGACCAACCCCGCGCCGAAGCCCTGACCAAGCGCCTGCGCGAGGCGTTCCCGCAGATCGAGATCAGCAACCGCTACGACAGCCTGGAAGCCTTCGACCTGGTGGCCAATGCCACGCCCGTGGGAATGGGCGGCACTGGCGAAATGCCCCTGCCCGGCATGTTGCTGGAAACCCTCTCCCCTGCAGCCCTGGTGGCGGATGTGGTGACCAGCCCGGTGGTCACACCACTGCTGGAGCTGGCCCGCAGCCTCGGTTGCCGCATCCAGACCGGCCCGGAAATGGCGCGCGCGCAGATGGGCAACCTGGGCGCGCACATGGGCGTGATGCCCCAGGACGCCTGAGGAGATCGTCATGAACACTGCCGTGAAAACACATCCTGCCGAGAATCTGGCCGGCACCTGGGACCTGGTCGTACTGGGCAGCGGCGCCGCTGCCTTTGCCGCAGCCACCACAGCTGCCTGCAAAGGCCTTAGTGTGCTGATGCTGGAGAAGGCGCCGTATTTCGGCGGCACTTCGGCGATATCCGGGGGCGCCGTGTGGATCTACGACAGCGACCAGGCCCGCGCCGCCGGCGTCCAGGACAGCGCTGAAGCGGTCCGCACCTATCTAAAGAAAACCGTCGGCCCCGGTTACAAGCCTGAGCTGGTGGACGCCTTTATCCAGAACGGCCGCGAGGCGCTGCGCTTTCTCGAACAGCACAGCGAACTGGCCTATGCCCTTCGTCCCTTTTCACCGGACTACTACCCGCTGGAAGACGGCGCCACCGACCGAGGTCGCGCGCTGGAGATAGTGGAGTACGACGGCCGTCGCCTGGGCTCGCACTTCAAGGACTTGCGCCGCCCGCCGGAAGGCATGCTGCTGTTCGGCGGCATGATGGTGAACCGCGTCGATATCCAACACTTTCTCAGCTTCCGCCGTTCGCCCCGCTCCCTCTGGCATTGCCTGAAGCTGCTGGCCCGTTATGGCCTGGACCGACTCGGCCATGACCGCGGCACCCGCCTGACCGTCGGCAACGCAATGATCGCTCGGCTGGCCACTACCGCCTTCGAGCATGGCGTGGAACTCTGGCTGGAAAGCAGCGGCGAGTCGCTGGTGGTCGAAGCGAACCGGGTGGTTGGCGTTCGCCTGCACAAGGATGGCCGACCGGTCGAAGTACGCGCCCGAGGCGGCGTGGTCTGCGCCATGGGTGGCTTCGCCGCTGGCCAGGTGGCAGCAGAATTCCGACCAGCTACCGGGAGGGAACACCTGACCATGTCCCCCGCCACCAACGCTGGCACTGCCCTCGCCCTGGCCGCCCAAGTGAACGCAGCAACCGGCGAAGACATGGCCGCCAACTTCTTCTGGGCACCCGTTTCACTGCTGCGCCGGCCCAATGGTGAGCCCGAATGCTTCCCGCACCTGGTCACTGATCGGGCCAAGCCGGGAATCATCGCCGTGAACAGTGCAGGCCAGCGTTTTACCAACGAGGCCGACTCCTACCACTGCTTCGTCCAGGCGATGCATCGGGAGGGGCTCGCGAGCTGCTGGCTGATTTGCGACGCCGAGGCCATGGGCCGCTACGGAATGGGGCTGGCGCGACCGAGCCCAGTGGACAACAGCGCCCTGGTGGAGGCCGGCTACCTGTTTCGCGCCAATACGCCCGAAGCACTGGCTCGTGCCATGGGTGTCGATCCGCACGGATTGGCCACGACACTCGTCCGTCACAACGAGGACGCCCGCGCCGGCAACGACCGCCAGTTCGGCAAGGGGTCCACCACCTACAACCAGTCCCTCGGCGACCCGCACCACAAGCCCAACCCCTGCCTGGCGCCCCTGGTCCGCGCCCCCTGGTACGCCATCCGCGTGCACACCGGTGATCTCGGGTCGGCGCGTGGACTGGTCACGGATGCCAACGCGAATGTGCTGGACCGCCACGGCAACCCCATCGCCGGTCTCTACGCTGCCGGCAATGACATGAACTCGATCATGGATGGCACCTATCCCGGCCCCGGCATCACCCTCGGCCCAGGTCTGACCTTCGGCTACCTCGCCGCCAGCCATATCGCCGAACACCTGAAATCCAGAGTCTGAGGACAACGCCATGTATTACGAACTGCGCACCTACACCATCAAACCCACCAAGCTGGCCGACTGGCTGGCGCTCTACCGTAGCCACTGCCTGGAACTGCAGACCGAGCACCTGGGCAAGCTGGTCGGTTTCTTCACCACCGAGTTCGGCGAGGCCAACCAGGTGGTGCACATCTGGGCCTACGACAGCCTGGATGAGCGCATCGAGCGCCGCACGAAGATGGCCGCCGACCCGCGCTGGGCCGAGTTCGGCCGGCTGAACAAGGAACTGGATGCCGTGGTGCATCTTGAATCGCGCCTGATGCGCCCCACCGGTTTTTCTCCGCTGCAATGAACGCCATGAACGAGCGCCACTGCGATGTGCTAGTGATCGGCTCCGGTGCCTCGGGTCTGGCGGCGGCGGTTACCGCCGCCCACCAGGGCCTGGAGGTGCTGGTTGCGGAAAAGACCGGCCAGATTGGTGGCACCAGCGCCTGGTCTGGCGGCTGGTTGTGGATTCCGCGCAATCCGCTGGCCCAGGCGGAAGGCGCGCCAGACAGCGAGGAAGCCGTCGAAACCTACCTGCGCGCGGAGCTGGGCGTCGATGAACTGGACGAACGCCAACGGGCCTTTCTCCAGCACGGACCGTTGATGGTGGACTTTTTCCAGCGCCACACCCACGTGCAGTTCTATTCCGGCAGCCGCATGCCGGACATGCACAGCTCGCCCGGTGCCGCGCGCGGAGGCCGTTCCCTCTGTGCCCAGCCCTATGACGGCCGTCAGTTGGGCCCCTGGCTGGACGCACTGTGCCCACCGCTGGACCTGATCAGCCTGGGTGGCATGGGGATCGCCAGCGGCGCGGACCTTGCGCATTTTCTCAACGCCAGCCGCTCACCGCGTTCCGCCTGGTACGTGGCCCGTCGTCTTCTGCGGCATTGGCGTGACTGGCTGTTGCACGGCCGGGGGCTGCACCTGGTCAATGGCAACGCCCTGGTGGCACGCCTGCTGCGCAGCGCACTCGACCTGGGCGTCCACCTGGAAACAGGTGCTGCCGCCACGCGTCTGCTGTGGGGCGAGCAAAGAGTCGCGGGTGCGGAGCTGAAGTTGGAAGGGCAACTGGTGAAAGTGCTGGCGCGCCGGGGCGTGGTACTGGCTTGCGGCGGCTTTCCCCATGACCGCCAGCGCATTGACCGGCTGTTCGGCCACGAGCACCTTTCCGCCGCCCCGAAAACCAATACGGGTGATGGCCTGAACCTGGGTGAAAGCGTAGGGGCACAGGTCGCCGACCGGCTGTCCAGCCCCGCCGCCTGGACTCCGGTGTCACGGGTGCCGCACAAGGACGGCAGTTTCAGCGGATTCCCGCACCTGATGGAACGGGCCAAGCCGGGTTTCATCGCCGTTCGCAGCGATGGCCGGCGCTTCACCAACGAAGCCGACTCCTACCACGACTTTATGAACGCTTTGTTCCGGGCTACCCCGGCCGGAGAAGAGCCGGCAGCCTGGCTGATTTGCGACCAGCGCGCACGGCGCCGTTACGGAATCGGCTACGTGCGGCCCTTCCCGTTCCCCACGGGCGGCCAAGTCCGCAGTGGTTACCTGAAGTCGGCCGCCAGCCTTGCCGAACTGGCGAAGCTGTGTGGCATCGACGGGGAGCAACTGCAAGCGACGGTGGCAACATTCAATGCCAACGCCGCATGCGGTGTGGACCCGGAATTCCAGCGCGGCGCCTCCGCCTATAACCAGGCCCAGGGCGAACCGCTGCACGGGCCGAACCCGTCATTGGGTGTGCTGGAGAAAGGCCCCTTCCATGCCGTGAAATTGCTGCCCGGCAGCCTCGGCACCTTCGCCGGCCTGCTTACCGATGCCTCGGCGCGGGCGCTGGACAAGCAGGGAACGATCATCCCCGGCCTTTATGCAGTGGGTAACGACATGGCAAGCGTGATGGGCGGGCACTACCCCAGCGGTGGAATCACCCTGGGGCCGGGGATGACATTCGGCTATGTCGCCGGTCTATCCCTTGCTCGCGAAAGGATCAGGCCTGCAGGTAGCGCAGCACCGACTCGCAGATCATCGCCTTGTGCCGGGCCTTGACCTCCTCGTCGGTGAGATCGATCTGGAAGATTTGGCCGAAAGTGTTGCGATTGGAGACGCGATAGAAGCAGAAGGAGCTGATAAGCAGGTGCAGGTCCAGCGCATTGACGCCCGCTCGGAACAGGCCTTCAGCCTGGCCGCGTTCGATGATCTCGCCCATCGCATCGAGGATGGTCGTGCTCATGGAACGGATGGCGTTGGACTGCTTGACGTACTCGCCGTAATGGATGTTTTCGATGGAGACGATGCGCACGAAATCGACGTTGCGGTCGTGGTGGTCGAAGGTGAATTCCACCAGCCGGCGGATCGCCTCACGAGGTTCAAGCTCGGCCAGGTGCAGCTTGCCTTCGGTGCTGCGGATATCGCCGTAGAGCTTTTCCAGCACTTCGACGTAGAGCTGCTCCTTGCTGCCGAAGTAGTAGTAGATCATGCGCTTGGAGGTATGCATGCGCTCGGCGATGGCGTCGACCCGGGCGCCGGACAGGCCCTGCTGGACGAACTCGGTAATGGCCGCCTGGAGGATGTTCTCGCGGGTTTTCTCCGGGTTGTTCTTGCGCCCTTTGCGAGGGGCCTCTGTGGGCAAGTCTTGGCGTTCGGCAGTTATTGTCATCTTGGGCTCACGGCCAGCGGAAACTGGGTGGATTATGGGCTGGGCGGCGGCCGTTAGGAAGCCTGGCGCAGGCAAGGCGCCAGGCTCCCGAGCGGTCTACAGTTTGGCCTTGGCGATGGCGCCGCTGCGCGCCTTGGCCATGGCCGCCAGGCGCACCGCAACGTTGGCCGCGCCGTAGCCGGCGTAGCCGTTCTTGCGCTGCAGGATTTCGAAGAAGAAGCGTCCCTCGAACGGCTCGGTGTAGACGTGGAACAGCTCGCCACCCTGGGCGTCACGGTCGTACAGCACGTTGTAGTAGGCCAGTTCGCTGAGGAACTCGTCGTCGAAATCGAAGCGTGCCGCCAGGTCGTCGTAGTAGTTGAGCGGGATATCCAGCAGCGGCACACCAGCGTCCTTGGCACGGCTCACCTCGGCAAAGATGTCCTCGCAGGAGAAGGCGATGTGGTGGGCGCCGGAGCCGCCATAGCTGGACAGCGCATGGGAGATCGCAGTATTGCGGTTCTCCGAGATGTTCAGTGGCAGACGGATGCTGCTGCAGCGGCTGCGCAGGGCGCGGCTCTTCACCAGGCCGTAAGGGTCCGGCAGCACGACTTCGTCGTCGGCCTCGAAGTCCAGCACGCTCTTGTAGAACAACACCCAGCTGTCCAGGCCGTCGGCCGGCAAGGCCAGGGCCATGTGGTCGATGCGCTCGAGCTGGCCGGTCTGGGCAGCATTGGCATCGAGCACGAAGTCACTGTCGTAAATCGTCTGTCCGGTCTGGGCCTGTTCTACCAGGTAGATCAGACTGCCATCCGGCGCACGCACGGCCGGAATCTCGCGCTCGTTCGGCCCGACCAGCCCACGGAACGGTTGTCCCTTGAACTCGCGGGCTCGCTCCAGCGCGCTGCCACTGTCCTTCACCCGCAGGGCGGTGGCGCACAGCGACGGGCCGTGGGCCTCGAAGTAACCGTGGGCAAAGGAATAGGGTTCGGCATTGAGCACGATATTGATATCGCCCTGGCGCAGCAGGTTGACCGCCTTGGAGCGGTGCTTGCCGGCGCGAGCGAAGCCCAGGCGCTCCAGCCAGTTGGCAAGCTTGGCGCCCTGCGCTTCGTCCACGGCGAATTCGAGGAATTCCACGCCGTCGTAGCGGCTGGCTGGCGGCGGCGAGAAGAGGATGTCCAAGTTGGCCGGCGGGCTCGGGTCCTTGGCCAACAGCTTGCGGGTTTTCTCTTCGAGGTAGAGCAAGGAGCGCAGGCCATCGGCGGCATTGGCGCGCGGCGGCGCGGCGCGGAAACCGTCGTTGAAGATTTCCAGCGACAGCGGACCGGTGTAGCCGCTACGGATGATCGGTGCGAGGAAGCCCGCCAAGTCGAACTCGCCCTGGCCGGGGAAGCAGCGGAAGTGCCGGCTCCACTCCAGTACGTCCATGGCCAGTAGCGGCGCGTCGGCCATCTGCACGAAGAAAATCTTGTCGCCGGGAATCTCGGCAATACCACTCGGATCGCCCTTGATCGACAAGGTGTGGAAGCTGTCCAGCAAGACGCCGAGGGCCGGGTGGTCGGCCTGGCGCACCAGGTTCCAGACTTGCTGCCAACTGTTGACGTGGCGGCCCCAGGCAAGCGCCTCGTAGCCGATACGCAGGTTGCGTGCGCCGGCGCGCTCGGCCAGCAGGCGCAGGTCGTCAACGAGGATTTCCTCGTCCGGCAGCGAGTCGGGCTGAACGTTGCTGCACACCAGCACCAGGTCGGTGCCCAGTTCCTGCATGAGGTCGAACTTGCGTTCGGCGCGGTCGAGGTTCTTCTGCAAGCGGTCGCGGCGGCAGCCCTCGAAGTCGCGGAACGGCTGGAACAGCGTGATGGCGATACCGAGGTCGGCGCACATCTGGCGGACTTCGCGCGGGCTCCCGGCGTAGTAAAGAAGGTCGTTTTCGAAGATTTCGACACCGTCGAAACCGGCGGCGGCAATGGCCTCGAGTTTTTCCGGCAGGGTACCGCTCAGGGAGACGGTGGCAATGGAACGCTGCATGCTTCAGCTCCTTGTGGGTGGGCGCTGCAACTACCTGTAGGGGTGAATTCATTCGCCAAGGGTCGCAACTCGGCCCCCTGTGAATCCCAAGGCAGACCTAAGGTCTGCCAGGCGAATGAGTTCGCCCCTACAACAGATTGCGAAAACCCTTCGTTTTCGTAGCTGGATCGATTATTCGCGCGTAAAGTCTGCCCAGCAATTCAATATGTACGAACCAGTTAGTTTTGTGTTCGATCAGCGAACAAAAGGCCGGTTATCGAATTGACGCTTTTTCGATCACTGCGCAACATGAACCCCATGTTGCAGACAACCCGTCGGGTGGCATCACTGCCAGCCCAGTCACCCGGAGGGTCCTGCGATGACAACCAAGCGTCACGACATAACAATTTCAAGAAACAGGTACCAGCTCATGCTCACTACCAGCCACCTGATCGAAGCCCCCTCCTCCAGCCGGCATGCCACGGCATCCAGACCGAGTGCGACCGCCACGTCGCCACTCTGAACTGACTCCCTGACACCACTCGGACAGCGATAACCGGAAAGCTCCCGACGAGCACCGTTACGCAAGCGTGCACGCGTTCCAACCAGGCCTTGCGCCGAGGAATGTGCGTCCGGCTACCTAACAAAAACAACGGAGACAACGATGGCTACTCCCTCCAGCTCCCAAGCCAAGAAAGCAACTGCCAGCGGGTGGATAGGCTCCGCCCTCGAGTATTACGACTTCTTCATCTATGCCCAGGCGGCAGCGCTGATCTTCCCGCAGATCTTCTTCCCGAACACCGACCCGAAAATGGCCATCATTGCCTCGCTGGCGACCTACGGCGTCGGCTACCTGGCGCGCCCGGTGGGTGCCTTCGTGCTGGGCCACTGGGGTGACACCCGCGGTCGCAAGAACGTGCTGCTGCTGTGCATGTTCCTGATGGGTATCTCCACCATGGCCGTCGGCCTGCTGCCCACTTACCACGATATCGGCATGCTTGCCCCGGTACTGCTGGTACTCCTGCGCCTGGTGCAGGGCTTCGCTGTCGCCGGCGAAATTTCCGGTGCCAGTTCGATGATCCTCGAACATGCGCCATTCGGACGACGTGGCTACTACGCCAGCTTCACCCTGCAAGGCGTACAAGCTGGCCAGGTGTTGGCGGCTGCCGTGTTCCTGCCACTGGCCTACTTCATGCCGAGCGAAGCCTTCAATGAGTGGGGCTGGCGGATTCCGTTCCTGCTGAGCGCCTTCGTCCTGGTAGCCGGCTTCATCATCCGTCGTGAAGTCCATGAGACCCCGGCCTTCGTCAACGAAGAGAACCAGCACAAAGTCGCCAAATCCCCGGTTACCGAAGCCTTCCGCCACAGCTGGAAGAGCATGGTGCTGGTGATGTTCATGGCCCTGATGAACGTGATCCCGGTCGTCGCTACCATCTTCGGTGCGGCCTACGCCGTGCAGCCGGCCTACGGCATCGGCTTCGACAAGAGCGTGTACCTGTGGATTCCCGTGGTGGGCAACATCGTCGCCGTGCTGGTCATCCCCTTCGTCGGCAACCTCTCCGACAAGATCGGCCGCCGTCCGACCATGATCGCCGGCTGCCTGGGCTCCGGTCTGCTGGCCTTCGTCTACCTCTACGCCATCAGCATCCAGAGTGTTCCGCTGGCCTTCTGCACCTCGATCCTGATGTGGGGCATGGTCTACCAGGGCTACAACGCGGTGTTCCCGAGCTTCTTCCCGGAGCTGTTCCAGACTCGCTTCCGCGTCTCGGCCATGGCCATCGCACAGAATATCGGCACCATGCTGACCGCCATGCTGCCGGCCCTGTTCGCCGCCGTCGCCCCGCCCGGCTCGGACAACATCCCGGTGGTGGTCGGCTGCATCGCCTTCCTCATCACCTGCGTGTGCGCCCTGGCTGCCTACGTGGCGCCGGAAACCCACCGCCTGGCCATGGACGACCTCGGCAACGCAAACGCCAAGCCGATGGACAAGCAGCAGTACGAGTCCAGCCGCGAGAACAGCATGCGCACAGTCAGCCACTGATCGCGCAAGCCACCTGAACAGAGAAGGCCCCAAAAGGGGCCTTCTCTGTTTCTACCGTTCCGATTCCGAGTGCTGATTCAGTCTATGACGACCCGCGATAGCAGGCACCTTGCGTAGGAACGAGCTTGCGCGCAAACATCTTCGAGCAGAGCCCTTCGCGAGCAAGCTCGCCCCTACAGGTTCAGCCGAGAGCAAGCTGCAGTGTCCTGGATAGCAGGCACGTTACGTAGGAGCGAGCTTGCCCGCGAACATCTCCGAGCAAGGCCTTTCGCGAGCAAGCTCGCTCCTACAGGTTCAGCCGAGAGTAAGCTGCAGTGTCCTGGATAGCAGGCACGTTACGTAGGAGCGGGCTTGCCCGCGAACATCTCCGAGCAAGGCCTTTCGCGAGCAAGCTCGCTCCTACAGGTTCAGCCGAGAGCAAGCTGCAGTGTCCTGGATAGCAGGCACGTTACGTAGGAGCGGGCTTGCCCGCGAACATCTCCGAGCAAGGCCTTTTGCGAGCAAGCTCGCTCCTACAGGTTCAGCGAGAGCGGGCGGCTCTCATCCCCGACGCTGCATCCACGCCGCGCCCAGGCCGCTCAGGCAGATGATGGCAATCCCCACCAGGCTGGTGACGTCAGGGGTGTGAGAGAAGATCACAAAGCCCAGCAACCCGGCGAACACGATCTGGCAGTAGCCGAAGGGCGCCAGCAACGCCGGTGCGGCCAGGCGGAACGCCTGGGTCAGCAATAGATGTGCGGTCATGCCAGCGCCTCCCAGGGCCAGCATCAGCAGACCATGCCCCATGGTCGGGACTTGCCAGAAGAATGGCACCAGGGCGCTCATCACCAGGGTGTTGCACAGGCCGGCAAAGAAGTTGCTGGTGGTCGGGCTGTCATGGGCCGCGAGCTTGCGGGTGAGCAACTGGTAAAAGCAGAAACCCAGGGCCGAGCAGAAGGGAAACAGGATGGCCGGGGTGAACAGCTCCCCACCTGGATGAACAACCACCAGCACACCAATGAACCCCATCACCACAGCAGCCCACTGGCCAACGCTGACCTGCTCCTTGAGCAAGGGCACCGAAAGCGCTGTGACCAGCACCGGCGCGAGGAAGTTGACCGCAGTCGCCTCCGCCAGGGGAATGTATTGCAGCCCCGCAGTGAACAGCAGGCTGGTGCTGAGCAGGCTCAATGCCCGCAACATCTGCAGCATTGGCCGCTTGGTGCGCAGTACGCGCAGGCCGGCCTGGGGCAGGAAAATACCGGCCATCAGGAGGGTATGCACCAGGTAACGGGCCCAGACGACCATCACCACCGGATAGAGGCCGCCCAGGTATTTGGACAGCCCGTCATGCCCGGCGAAGAGGAAGGTGGCCAACACCACCAGCACGATGCCCCGCAGCGGTTGGTTGGCTCCGGACAACGGGGTACTGATGCTCATGGGGTACTCGAAAAAAACGCGGCCCAGCCGGCCGCGTGAAGGGTGAACTCTCAGACCTGCTGAAGCAGCGTCCGCGCCTTATCCAGCGCCATCCTCGCGCGGTCCTGGGCGCTGACGCCCTGCTCCATCAACTGGCGCGTGGGTATTTCCAGGCTCAGGGGAATGTTCGCCGGGAGTGTCCTGAGCAACCCGATCAGGTCGCTATCACCATCGCCGGGGAAGCGCCGCTCGTTGCGCGCCTGACGAAGAATCTCGTCCATGTCGTCCGGCCGCGGGCCCGCCACATCACAAAGCTGGGCATAGCGCAGGCGCTCCGGGGCCAATTTTGCGAGGTCCTCCAGACGCGAGGCTGAGCGGTTGAAGTGGAAGGCATCCACCAGCACAGCGCCGTTGGTCCGCCCGGCGTTCTCCACGATGCGCACGGCCTGGACCAGGTCGCGCGCATCGGTCCAGGGCATGAACTCCAGGCTGGGATGCATGCCGTAAAGGCCGGCCAGATCGCAAAAGGCGGCGAAACTGTCGGTCATCCGCGCCTCGTCAGCGTCGTTGCCGGCCACCAGCACTTCCGTGGCCCCGAACTCGGCACCGGCGGCCAGGAAGGGCTCGAAATCGGCAACACGGGTTTCCGCCTTGAGCCGCAGTATTTCGATATCCAGCACTTTCACACCGGTGTCGCGCAGACGCTCGAGGGTCTGCCGACGCAACGCGGCATCAGCCACCAACGGGAAGTGATGTTCCTCGGGCGTGGCCGGCACCAGGCGCAGGCCGACATGGCTGTAGCCGGTACGTGCGGCTACTTCCACCATCTCCGGTGGAGAAAGTTCGAGGACGGTGAGTGCGGCGAGGGAGAAAACTCGATCAGTCATGCTCTTCTCGGAATCCAGTTCCACAATTTGCCTTGCGATATTTAGAACTTAGTTCCATTTATTCGCAAGAAAAAAATGAGGCCCTGTGACGAAAGCAGGATTCGCGAAGACGTGGACACGACGTGGGAATCTGTAGGGGCGATTTCAATCGCCAAGCAGCCCGAAGGGCTGCCCAGTGAGCAACATGGGACAGCTGTGCCGCCCTTGTCGAATGAGTTGGCTATGTCTGCATGACGTGTTGCAGGCAGCTGCATTGCCCGTAGGAGCTGGCTTGCCAGC
>NZ_JASATC010000077.1:0-12721 GCF_038440135.1 Pseudomonas sp. OTU5201
TAAAAAAAGCGGGGGGTGGGGGGGGCACTGCCATCGCCCAAACCCCCCGGCACGAGTAACCCGCTCGCCAACTCATCATGGGCTTCGTAGCTCATGCAATGAACCAGGCCTACTCCCAGTGTCGCTGCACGAATGGCTGCGCGCTGGGTCGTGCAGGTGAGTACTTGCGTGGGTTTCACCAGGCGGGTGGAGCGACCGCAAGGAAAACGCCAGTCCGTCTCATGGCCGGGAGACGAGCTAACCACTGCTCGATGAGTTTTGAGATCTTCAGGTGTCTCGGGACGCCCCCATGCGTGCAGGTAGTCGGGTGAGCCGCAGACAATTGGCCTAACCATACCCAGTGAAGCAGCGAACTCGGATGAGTTGGGTAACTGGCCGACGACCAGCGCAATGTCGATGCCATCCTTTAGGAGATTGGGTGCTCCATGGCTGGTCTGGATCGTCAGGCATACATCAGGATAGGCGTCCAGATAGGACAAGACTATCGGTGTGAAGATCTGCGAATCCATCAGTAGCGGAACTGCAACCGTCAGTTGGCCGCCGGGTCGAGCATGCCGGCCGGCAGCAGAGCGATCGGCAAGCTCGGTCTCTTCCAGGATTTGCCGACAGCTTTGCGCGAACTGCTCGCCAGCCGGGCTCAGCTCCACACCGCGCGGACTGCGAAATAGCAAGGTGTTGTGTAGGCGCGCTTCCAATGACGCAATGGTACGCATGATGGTTGCTGGCGACAGCTCGAGATGCCGAGCTGCGGCGGCCAGGCTACCGGTCTGCACCACCGCTTCGAATGCCTGCATCTCGCGATATCGGCTCATTCCTATGCCACCGAAACAGTTTGCAGTGCCGGATCTGCAATGAGTCGAGCGGAGCAGTAGTCAACGAAAGTACGCACCTTCGCTGACACCCGTTTGTCGCCTTGATACAGCATGTGCACCGGCAGTGCAGGTGTCTGATACGCCTCGAGCAGGATCACAAGTTCGCCTTTAGCCACCGGCTCGGCCACCTGGTAAGACAGAACCCGTGTAAGGCCCCAGCCCATCCGTGCGGCATTGATAGATGCCTGGTTGGAGCTGACAATCAGGCGCGGTTTTGGATGCAAAACGATAGTGCTTTCCCCCACCCTGAACTGCCAGTCGGTGAGCAAACTACTCGCCGATGACATCACCATCGGCAGCCCCAGCACATCACTTGGTTCCACGGGCCTGCCGACGCGATCAAGAAATGTCGGTGCAGCACATACGACTGTAGAGACCTGCCCGACCCTGACGGCCTGCAGGCCGGTGTCCGGCAGCTCACCTATGCGAATGGCGATGTCCACCCCCTCGTCGACCATGTTTACGAGGCGATCCACCAGCAGGGCATTTACAGTCACCTCCGGGTGCTCTGCCAGGTACTGTGTGATCAGAGGTATTAAATATTGCTCGCCGAACATAACCGGCGCAGTCACTGTCAGGTTGCCCCGAGCGCGAACGCTGCTACCGGTCGCCAGCTCTTCGGCTTCCTCTAGGTCGAGGAGGATGCGCTTACAGTCATCCACATAGCGCCGCCCCGCTTCAGTCAGGCGTACGCTCCTGGTGCTACGTGCGAGCAGCAGTGTGCCCAGGCGATTTTCCAGACCAGCTATCACACGAGTTACGCTTGGCGGTGACATCCCCATCAACTTGGCGCCGCCGGCAAAACTCTCTGCTTCCGCGACGGCCAGCAGCACCTTCATTTCCTGAAACCTGTCCACAATCACCGCCAGTTTGCTGAGTGGATTTAGCCGCTAACAGCGTAGCGCGGACGGTATCCTAATAAAGTTTTGAAGGTTAGTTTCGGCCGGTTGCTGCCAATCTCCACCGGTAGCTTTGGGGCGGTTTTTGCCTTTTGCCTTTTGCCTTTTGCCTAACGGCAAGGAGTCGAACTCTGCTCGTCGCATCCAGTCCGGATGGGTAGAGTCACGAAACCCTTGCGGACCATGGCTGATGGCTTCGCACGTTCTGCCCGACGCTGTAAGGTCTCGAATGCAGCCGTTTCAACGCCGGCTGCACCCGCCGCGCGAGCACTCATGGCGAAACCTCCTCGCCGCCTGCCATGAAGGCCGGAAAATCCCGCCAGGCCACCCACATCTGCTGCTCGCAAACGGCAGCAATCGCCCGATTCTGTTGAAAAAATCGGTGTTAGCCAGAGTCGCCTGTACATACCCCAAAAGGCGGCTGATTTTCGTGTTGCAACGTGAAATACAAGGCAGTTCTTGCCCCGGACATGGCCTCAGATTTCGGCGTAGGCAATGCACTTCTGTGGGCAGAAATCTCGAAGCGGGTTCTTCGACAGAATCGGCCAGAGGCTGCCTTTCAACAGCCCAAGCGACGTCCGTGCCGAGAACAGGAATCGTCATCGCAATGACGTGAAGGCTGCACGCACCTCGGCGCTGAACAACTCGGGCTCTTCCCAGGCTGCGAAGTGGCCACCCTTGTCCACGCGGTTGAAGTACACGAGGTTCTTGTACAGGCGGGCGGCCCAGTGCTTGGGCGGCTTGTAGACCTCGCCGGGAAATATCGTCACGGCTGCCGGTATCGAGATTGGCTCTGGCTTTGCGCTACTGGCACTGTTTTCCCAGTAGATTCGTGCGCTGGAGGTGCCAGTGTTGGTCAGCCAATAGAGCGAGATGTTGTCCAGCATCTCGTCGCGCGTGAAGGCACGCTCCGGTTCGCCGCGGGTGAATACCCACTCGCCGTACTTGTCGTAGAACCAGGCGGCCAGCCCAGCCGGCGAGTCGGCAAGGCTGTAGCCGAGGGTTTGCGGACGCGTCGCCATGATCGCCGCGAAGCCGAAGCCCTTGCCGAGGAAGGCGCGCGCCTCGTCGAACACCTCGCGCTCTTCTGCACCAAGGCCCTCTGGAGGGGGCTCACCGCTCATGAGTGCCTTCGCGACTTCGGGGGGGAGGGTCGTCGAACGTTCGATCCGGTTGACGTGGATACCCAGCAACCCCGGAGGTGCCTGGCGTCCCATGGCATCACAGATGATGGCGCCCCAGTCTCCGCCCTGTGACACGTAGCGCGCGTAGCCGAGGCGTTTCATGAGCGCATCCCAGGCGCGGGCGACGCGGTCCGGGTTCCAACCGGTGCTTGTGGGCTTGGCCGAGAAGCCGAACCCGGGAATGGAAGGCAACACGAGGTGGAACGCGTCGTCAGCGCTCCCGCCGTGCGCCGTCGGATCGGTCAGCGGTCCGATGGTCTTCAGCAGTTCGAAGACCGACCCTGGCCAGCCGTGGGTCATGATCAGCGGCATGGCGTTCGGATGGCGTGAGTGAACGTGGATGAAGTGAATGTCCAGGCCGTCGATGTTGGTCAGGAACTGTGGGTAGGCATTGAGTTTCGCTTCCGCCTTGCGCCAGTCGTAGTCAGTCTCCCAGTGGCGCACCAGCGCCTGAAGCTTGTCGAGCTGCACCCCTTGGGAGCGATCAGGGACAGTTTCCCGATCCGGCCAGCGTGTAGCGGCCAGGCGGCGGCGAAGATCGTCGAGCGCAGATTGCGGAACGTCGGCGCGGAAGGGGCGAACCGCATCAGTACCCGAAGGCGGTGCCGCATCGGTTTGGATTGTCGCCATTGCCGGACTGAGCATCGCGAAGGCTGAGAAGGCTGCCCCCTTCAATAGCAGGGACCGGCGGGACAGGACTGTGAATGTGATCGAATGCTGGGTGACCATGATCGAGCTTCCTTCCACGAGGTCAGCTAGTGGCCTCTGCCTACAGGGCTCTGGTGCCTGTGAGGCAGGGTTCAATATGCGTCGACGTCTACCACCGCCTGTGCGAATGCCTGCGGCGCTTCCTGGGGCAGGTTGTGCCCGATACCTCCTTCGATGCTCCGGTGGGCGTATTTCCCTGAAAATTTCTTGGCATAGACACTAGGGTCGGGACGCGGCGCACCGTCGGCGTCGCCTTGGAGGGTGATCGTTGGCACGACGATTACCGGAAAGCCGGCAAGCCGTTTTTCCAGTTCGTCGTACTTCGATTCGCCTTCAGCCAGTTCGAGCCGCCAACGATAGTTATGGATGACGATAGCGACGTGATCCGGATTGTCGAAGGCGGCCGCGCTGCGTTCGAACGTGGCGTCGTCGAACGTCCACTTTGGCGACGCGATCTGCCAGATGAGCTTGGCAAAGTCGCGGCGGTATTTGTCATAACCGGTCCGGCCACGCTCGGTGGCGAAATAGAACTGGTACCACCACTGGAGCTCGTTTTTCGGCGGCAGCGGCATCCTGCCGGCTTCCCGACTGCCGATCAGATACCCGCTCACCGACACCATGGCCTTGCATCGTTCCGGCCAGAGCGCGGCGATGATGTTGGCTGTGCGTGCGCCCCAATCAAAACCGGCGAGAATGGCTTGCTTGATCGTCAGCGCGTCCATGAGGGCGACGATATCCGACGCGACCGCAGAGGGTTGGCCGTTGCGAGGAGTGTCGCTCGAAAGAAAGCGCGTCGAACCAAAGCCACGCAGGTAAGGCACGATCACCCTGTAGCCCGCTGACGCCAGCATCGGTGCGACGTCAACGAAGCTATGAATATCGTAAGGCCAGCCATGTAGAAGGATGACAGGACGGCCATCTGACGGTCCGACCTCAGCGTACGCGACGCTCAGGACGCCGGCATCGATTCCCTTGAGTGGAGGAAAGGTCGTGTTGGTCCCCGGCTCGATCGCCGGCAACGTCAGTGATTTCGTCTCGCTGGCCGCTGTGGCGGAACCGATAACGAGTTGGGCGGATGCCAGAGTCATTAGCGTTGTGGCTAGGAATTGGCGCCGCTCAGGGTCGAACTCTCGCGACATGGTTGTCACCTCTGGATTCAGACCGCCGTTCACGAAACCAAGCTCGAAAGCGCGTGAGCGAAAAATTTTTGCGGGTTTGATTCTAGTACGTAGAGCAAGAGTCTCCCGGGAGCCTCGGCCAGTCGCTACCCACTACTGAGGAGGCCTGGCGGGTGGACGCTTTTCTGCAGGAGCAGCCACGGGGTCCTGCAAGTGCGAGGGCGTCCGTCAAAACCCGCACAATAGAGGCAGGTCATGTGGTGTCCGGTCCGTGTGGGGTGGATTCAGCGTGGGAGCGGATTCATTCGCGAATGCATCCGCTCCCACCGGATCACGCCTGCATCGCTGCGCCATGCACATCCATCGCCGCCTGGCGCAGGGCTTCGGAGCGGGTCGGGTGTGGGTGGCAGGTGAGGGCGATGTCTTCGGCCGAGGCGGAGAACTCCATGGCCACGCAGTACTCGCCGATCATCTCGCTGACGCTCGGGCCGACCATGTGCACGCCCAGCACTTCGTCCGTGCGCTCGTCGGCCAGTACCTTCACGAAGCCTTCGGTTTCATGGTTGATCTTGGCCCGGCTGTTGGCGGTGAAGGGGAACTTGCCGACCCGGTAGGGGCGTCCTTCGGCCTTGAGCTGTTCTTCGCTCTTGCCGACGCTGGCGACTTCCGGGCGGGTGTAGATCACGTTCGGGATGAGGTTGTAGTTCACCTCGGCGGCCTGTCCGGCGATGCGCTCGATGCAGACTATGCCTTCGTCTTCGGCTTTGTGCGCGAGCATCAAACCCGAAGTGACGTCACCGATGACCCAGATACCGGGGGCGGTCGTCTGGTGACGTTCGTTGGCAAGCATACCGCGCGGATCCGTGGCCAGGCCCACTGTCTCAAGGCCCAGCCCTTCGGTGTAGGGACGGCGGCCGATGGCCACGAGCACGTAGTCGGCCTTGAGGGATTCCGCGAGTCCGCCGGCAGCGGGTTCGATGGATAGCTCAACGCCGGTCTTGCTGGATTTGGCGGCGGTGACCTTGGAACTGAGTTTGAAGCTCATGCCTTGCTTGGTCAGGGCGCGCTGCAGGGTTTTGGCGGTCTCGTCATCCAGGCCCGGACAGATGCGGCCCAGATACTCGACCACTGTCACCTGGGCGCCCAGGCGGCGCCAGACCGAGCCTAGTTCCAGGCCGATCACCCCGGCGCCGATCACCACCAGGTGCTTGGGTACTTCCGGCAGGGACAGGGCGCCTGTGGAGTCGAGGATGCGCTTGTTGTCGATGGTCACACCGGGCAGGGGCGTCGGCTCCGACCCCGTGGCGACGACGATGTTGCGGGCTTCCAGGGTCTGCTGCTGGCCATCGGCGGCGGTCACCACCACCTTGCCGGCGCCGTCGATGCGGCCCCACCCCTTGACCCACTCCACCTTGTTTTTGCGGAAGAGGAACTCGATGCCCTTGGTCAGCGCCGTCACGCTCTCGGCCTTCTGCTTCATCATCTGCGCCAGGTCGAGCTTGGGTTCGACCTGGATACCCAGGGTCGCGAATTCCTTGCCGGCGGCCGCTTCATAGAGCTCTGAGGCATGGAGCAAGGCCTTGGAAGGCATGCAGCCAACGTTGAGGCAGGTGCCGCCCAGGGTCTCCCGGCCTTCGACGCACGCCACTTTCATGCCCAGTTGCCCGGCCTTGATCGCCGCGTTGTAACCACCCGGGCCGCCACCAATCACCACCACGTCGTATGTGCTCATGGGCTCTACCTGTCGAAAAGTCGTAAGGGGAATGCAGAAGCCTAGTGGACAACCAGCAGCCTTCCAGCCGGGCAATAATCTGCTTGAATTACGCTTGTAATATTATTGGTGTCATATTTCCCGTCAAGAGCACGAACGAAGGGGGGCGTTACCAGTCCAGGCTTAGGCGGCTTTCAAAACAGCGGCGTTCGCCGCTGATGGGGTCGTTGAAGGCCAGGCTGCGGGCGAGCAATTTGAGGGGGCGCTGGTAGTCGTCCGGCCCGCCTTTGTCGGTGAGCTCCGGGTAGAAGCCATCGTTGCAGATGGGCGCACCCAGGGCCGCCAGATGCACCCGCAGTTGATGCTGCTTGCCGGTGATGGGGTAGAGGTCGTAGCGCCAGAATTCGCCGTTCTTTTCCAGCACGTCCAGACGCGTGCGGGTGTTGGGCTCGCCCTCTATTTCCTGCATGCGGAAGAAGGGTTCGCTCTTGCCGAGGCGAGTTTCCCGCAGCAGCGGGAAGTCGAGGCTGGGTAGCGCAGGGGCTATCGCTTCGTAGCGCTTGTGGATTTCCCGATCGCGGAACAGGGCGTGATAGATGTTGCGGCTGGCCGGGTTGGCGGAGAACAGTACCAGGCCGGCGGTATGGCGGTCGATGCGGTGCAACGGCACCAGGTGGGGGTTGCCCAGGCGCCGGGTGAGACGTGCCTGCAAGGTTTCTTCGACGTATTCCCCGGCCGGCATCACCGGCAGGAAGTGGGGCTTGTCGGCCACCACCAGATGTTCGTCGATATGCAGCACCGATTCCTCGAAGGGAATGGCCTTCTCGCCCTTCACCTCGCGGAAGTAGTGCACGCGCAGCGCCTCCTGATAGGGGTGCTCCGGGCCGAGAGGATTACCCAGGGCATCGGTCACCTTGCCGCCCGCCATGCGCTCCACCCAAGTCTCGCGGGCAATGGCCGGGAAGCGCGCGCAGAGGCAGTCCAGCACCGTGTTCCAATTGCCCTGGGGCAGGTGAAGGGTGCTGGGGCGGATGCTCGGGATACGGGACATGGAGTGTTTCGGCAGATTGCAGGGGCGGGGCATTAAGCCGCAGCTGACTGACCGGAGTCAAAGGCAGAGGATAGAATGCACCGGCCGTGCGCCCGCGGGCAGGAGCCCCGCCGCGATGGAAGCCCCGTTGCAGGCGCACGCCAGGTTATTTTCAGAAGAGGACCGCTGTATGTACTTCAAATCGATTTCCCTCAGTCTTGCCGTTACCGGCCTGCTCCTGGCCGGCTGCAGCTCGACCGACAAACCCACTGCGCCCACTGCCTCCACCCCGACCGCCGAGGCATCCACCAGCGCAGCCGCGCCGTCATTCTCCGGCACCTGCGATGCCGCCGCCGTAGCCACCCTGGTCGGCAAGACCGCCAACACTGCCCTGGTCGAACAGGCCAAGCGCCAATCCGGTGCCGAAACCGCACGGATACTGCGCCCCCATGATGCAGTGACCATGGATTACAACTCCCGCCGTCTGAATATCGACGTGAGCGAAACCGACGTCGTCAAACAGTTCACCTGCGGCTGATCGGCCGTCAGAGCAATCTCAGCAGCACCACCCCAGCGGCGATGACCCCACACGCCAGCAGACGGATCGGCGGCAGCGGCTTCTTGAGCAGCAGCGCGCCGATCAGCAGGGCAAACAGCACACTGGTTTCCCGCAAGGCTGAAACCAGTGCCACCGGGGCCTGGGTCATGGCCCAGATGGCGATGCTGTAGGCCGCCAGCGACATTGCCCCACCGGCCAGGCCGCCGCGCCAATGCGGGCCCAGTTGCAGGAACGTCCGTGGCCCCCTGGTGATGGCAATCACCACCGCCATCACCAGGGCATTCAACGCGAACAGCCACATCGCATAGGACAGCGCATCGCCATTGCACCGCGCCCCGGTCGCATCGGCCAGGGTGTAGCCGGCGATGAACACGGCTGTCATCAGCGCGCAGCCCAGCAGTGAACGGTTGATGCTTTTGGCACTGCGGCTTCCGCGTACGGCCATCAGCCAGATCCCGCCTACCAGCACCAGTAATCCGGTCAGTTCTCCGGGGCTGAGCCGGTCACCCAGCAGCAGCACCGACAGCACGGCCACCAGCAGGGGCGAGCTGCCCCGCGCCAGCGGGTAGACCTGGCCCAGGTCGCCATGCTGGTAGGCGCGGGCGAGGTAGGTGTTGTAGCCGATATGGAACAGCGCGGAGAGGCCGATCCAGGGCCAGGCTTGCGGCTTGGGCAGGGCCACGAAGGGCAGGGCGACCAGGGCGATCATGCCGGCGGCGATCTGGATCAGCGAGGCGGTGAGGAAACGATCGAGGCCGATCTTGAGGAGGGCGTTCCAGCCGGCATGCAGGGCGGCGGCGGTGAGGACCAGGATGAAGACCGAGGTTTCCACAGCGGGGCTGTCCTTGGGCGCTTGGGGAAAGCGGGATAGTGACATAGCCGTTGGGAATGGTGCTTGACTGAAGCCTCCCTCCCCCTGAAGAGCCAAGGGGTAACTTTCGCCCGGCACTTGCCGGCTCAAGACCTGCCAGCGCCACGGACAATAAAAATGGCCACGACGCAGTTGAGGGCCTAGGACTCCTGCTGCGGCGTGGCCATCGGGGCTCAAAAGCCCCTGAACTAAAGCTGTTTGAGCATTTCTTCCAGGTGCACGTAGTCCATATGGTGGGCCGCGGCGACGCTGCCGTTGGTGAGGCGTCCCTTGGCCACGTTCAAGCCGTGGCGCAGGTGAAGGTCGTCTTCCAGGGCTTTGCGCGTACCTTTCTGCGCCAGGGCGATGACGAAGGGCAGGGTGGCGTTGTTCAGCGCCAGGGTCGAGGTGCGCGCTACCGCACCGGGCATGTTGGCCACGCAGTAATGCACCACGCCATCCACCACGTAGGTCGGTTCGGCATGGGTGGTAGCCCGCGAGGTTTCCGCACAACCGCCCTGGTCGATGGCCACGTCCACCAGCACGGCGCCTTCCTGCATGCGTGCGACCATTTCGGCGGTCACCAGTTTGGGTGCCGCAGCGCCGGGAATCAGCACGCCACCGATCACCAGGTCGGCCGCCAGGACCTGGTCACGCACCGTGCCATGGGTGGAGTAGAGCGTGGTAATGCGGTTCCCGTAGAGGGCGTCCAGCCGGCGCAGGGCGTCCACGCTCCTGTCCAGCACGGTCACGTCAGCGCCCAGCCCCACGGCCATGGCCAGGGCGTGGGTGCCGACAACGCCGCCGCCGAGGATCACCACCTTTGCGGGTGCGACACCGGGCACGCCGCCCAGCAGCACCCCTCGGCCACCCTTGGCCTTCTCCAGGCAACTGGCACCGGCCTGGATGGACATGCGCCCGGCCACTTCCGACATGGGCGCCAGCAGCGGCAGGCGGCCGTGGCTGTCGGTGACGGTCTCGTAAGCGATGCAGGTGGCCCCGGAGGCAATCAGTTCATTGGTCTGGGGACGGTCAGGGGCCAGGTGCAGGTAAGTGAAGAGCGTCTGCTCGGGACGCAGGCGGGAGCGTTCCTGGGTCAGGGGCTCCTTGACCTTGACGATCAGTTCGGCCTGTTCGAACACCTCTCCCGCGTTGCCGGCGACCTTGGCGCCGGCAGTCTGGTAGTCCTCGTCTGCAAAACCGATGGCGCTCCCGGCCTTGGTCTCCACCCAGACTTCATGTCCCAGGCGGGTCAACTCGGCCACAGATTGCGGGGTCAGGCCGACCCGGTATTCGTGGTTTTTGATCTCCTTCGGCACTCCGATACGCATGGCGATCTCCCAGGTTCTTGTTGCCCTTTCAACAAGTGTAGAAAGCCGGCGACTGAGCCCCCGCCGAATACTGGCCGGCTTTCAGGTGAATTCCCTGAAAAAATCGGCCGAAACAGGGTGTCACCCGCAGTGCCTTAGTCTTCGTGGGGCTTTTGCTTCCCGCCCCCCATACCGCCGAGCAACTCCACTGGTAACGGAAAGACAATGGTATTGGTCTTGTCGCCAGCGATGGCGTTCAGCGTCTGCATGTAGCGTAACTGCATGGCGCCGGCCTGGCGGCTTAGCATCTCGGCGGCCTGCATCAGCTTCTCGGAGGCTTGCAGTTCACCTTCAGCATGGATCACCTTCGCCCGTCGCTCGCGTTCGGCCTCGGCCTGCCGGGCGATGGCGCGGACCATGGTTTCGTTAAGGTCGACGTGCTTGATTTCCACGTTGGAGACCTTGATACCCCAAGCGTCGGTTTGGGCATCGAGTGCCTGTTGGATGTCGGCATTCAGGCGTTCGCGTTCGGCCAGCATCTCGTCCAGTTCGTGCTTGCCGAGTACCGAGCGCAGCGTGGTCTGGGCCAACTGGCTGGTGGCCATGAGGAAGTTCTCGACCTGGATGATTGCGCGCTCCGGGTCGAGCACACGGAAGTAGACCACCGCATTCACCTTCACCGAAACGTTGTCGCGAGAGATCACGTCCTGGGGCGGCACGTCCAGCACCACGGTGCGCAAGTCCACCCGCACCATCTGCTGGATGGCCGGGATGATCAGAACCAGCCCCGGCCCCTTGACCTTCCAGAAACGCCCGAGTTGGAACACCACGCCTCGCTCGTACTCGCGCAGGACACGAATGGCCGAGGCCGCCAGCACGATCAGCAGGAAGAGGAAGGTGGCAAAGCTCAACGGAAAGGCCATGGTCAGTCTCCTTTGGGCGAACGTTCATCCGCCTTCACGTCCAGCAACAGTCCATTACGCGCCAGCACGCGCACGCGCTGGCCGCTCTTCAGGGGGGCATCGCTGCGCACCTGCCAGCGCTCACCCTGCAGTTGCACCCAGCCGCTGCGCGCGTCGTCCGTGACCAGGTCGAGCAGGGTGGCTTCGCTACCTACCAGGCCTGCGTCGCCACTGACGAGCGCGCGCCGGCGGGCGCGTACGGCCATGGCAATGATGGCGAAGATCACCAGCGAACTGGATAGCGCCACCGTGATGATCAACGAGAGAGGAATGCCAAAGCCCGGCACCTCGGTATCGATCAGGATCACGGCGCCGACCACGAAGGCGGCGATGCCGCCGAAGCCGATGATGCCGAAGCTGGGCATGAAGGCTTCCGCGGCCATGAACAGGATGCCCAGCAGGATCAGCGCAACGCCGGCGAAGTTGACCGGCAACAGCTGCAGCGCGTAGAGGGCGAGGATCAGGCAGATGCCGCCGATCACGCCACCGACGCCACTGCCGGGATTTGAGAATTCGAAGATCAGTCCGTAGACCCCGATCATCATCAGGATCAGTGCGACGCTGGGATTGGTGATCACCGCCAGGATCTGCGCACGCCAGTCCGGCTCGCGCTGGATCAGCGGCGCACCGGCGGTGGCCAGAGTGAGTTTCTGCCCGGCGATTTCGAGGGTCTTGCCGTCGAGCTGGCGGAGCAGGTCGTGGAGGTCGTGGGCCACCAGGTCCACCACCTTCAGGCGCCGGGCATCGGCAGCGGAGAGGCTGACGGACTCGCGAACCGCTTTTTCGGCCCAATCCGCATTGCGTTCGCGCATCTGTGCCAGGCCGCGAATGTAGGCAGCCGCATCATTGACCTGCTTGCGGGTCAGAGTTTCCTCGTTGCTGCGTTGCGCGGCCTTATCCTCTTTCTGCTTCTCGTCCTTGTCGCCGCCGGGCTTGCCGCCTTCGGGCTGCCCCGGCATGCCGCCGATCTGCACCGGCGTCGCTGCCCCGAGGTTGGTGCCCGGCGCCATGGCTGCGATATGGCTGGCGTAAAGGATGTACGTGCCGGCGCTGGCAGCCCGTGCGCCGCTGGGCGCGACGAAGCTGGCCACCGGTACAGGACTGGCGAGGATCGCCTTGATGATGCTGCGCATTGAGGTGTCGAGGCCGCCGGGTGTGTCGATCTGGATGACCACCAGTTGCGACTTGTCGGCCTCCGCGCGTTCGATGCCGCGGGTCAGGTAGTCGGCGGTGGCCGGGCCGATCGGGCCGTCCACGGTCAACACGCTGACGCTCCCGGCGGCCAGCAGCGTACCGGGCAATAGCATGACCAGGCACAGGAGCCTGCGTAGCAGCCGGCGGATCATGGCGACCTCCCGCTATGCCGTGTTCACTTACAGCATAGTTGAGGCCATTTGTCGGGTATTTGTGGAGGGGGTGGAGGAGCGATTGGCGATGTCTGCATTGCGTGTTGCAGGCAGCTGCTTTGCCCGTGGGAGCTGGCTTGCCAGCGAATGGCCCCGTTTAGCTGGCAAGCCA
>NZ_JASATC010000078.1:0-9854 GCF_038440135.1 Pseudomonas sp. OTU5201
CCTGGGGGCGAATACCCAGGTCACTATCGGTGCCAACAGCATCACCCTGGTGGGCGTGGCGGATGCCACAACCGTAACCCAGGCGGACTTCATTCTCGCCGGTTGAGGGACAGTTTCGACAGTTCGTTGACGCACAGAAAGGGGCGAAGCACGTGCGGCTTTGCCCCTTTTTCATGCCCGCAGAAACTCAAAACCCCGCTCTATTCCGGCCTTCCTAGTAGCTATGTCGATTTCTTGGTGCGTACGTGCATCATTTCGCGTTCTTCCTGCAAGAAAGATGCCTCTGAATTGCCCGGATTTCCCACTTGAGTCAACGGTTGTAATCCTCTGATAAGTGGGTTGATGGTATTGAACCGCTCTAGCACGCTGCTTTCGGCCGTCAGGAGAAGAGCGTGCCAGGGCAGCTGGAAGCGTGCTACCACATGTCGAGCGACTTCGGTTCGCTGATTTATTTAAGTTACATTTTAAAAATCAGATACTTATCTTATTTTTACATTTAGAAACATGTGTCGACGATTTATTGACAGTACAGGTGGCCGGGGCTTTAGTCAGGGGTGTGTACGAGCATGACTGTTTTTTGGCACGTAGAGGCGTTGAGGGACGTCGCTGCGGAGCCCGCCACAAGAGTGCTAGGGAGAACACCGTAATGAGCATCGATTCAGTCTCGCGCAGTGGGCCTACCGGCCCATCGACCTGTGGTGCCGCCCCCCGGGTTCGTTTCCACGGACCACCTCACGCCTGAGCAGCGGCGCCGCCTTCGCTAGCGGCGCTGAGAGGGACAAATCCATTCAGTCGGTACTGAGCCACTTCCAAGGCTTGGAGGGTTCGGCTGCGACTGCGATTTGCCCGGCTTGATCGCTTTCCATTGACGAAACGTGGAATCGCACCCGCGTGGGCGTGATTCGGCCTGACTGATTGCTGTCGCATTGAGGAAAAACACCATGGCCACATACATCAAATCTGACCTCGAGTTCATTCTCCAGCAGATCCTCATCTCTGAAGCCCATGCGGCCGGCGAGGATTTGTCGGCATTGCTGCCCAACTCGCAAGTGCCCTGGGGACTCAGGACAGTGGATGGCTCCTTCAATCATCTGGTGCTGGGGCAGACCGAGTTCGGGGCTGCGGACAATCTGTTCCCGCGCATGCTCGATCCGGTTTTCCGCATTGCAGAGGACGGAACGTCCTATACCCAGACCAGTGGCCTGGTGATCGACTCGCAACCGCGGACCATCAGTAACCTGATCGTCGACCAGACCGCCAGTAACCCGGCAGCGGTGGAAGCCAATGGCGGTGCCGCCCCAGTGCTGAGCCCCGGTCTCGACGGTATCTTCGGGACGCCAGATGACCAGGAAGTGTTCTTCATCCCCAACACCACGCCGGATGAAGGTCTTTCTGCGCCATTCAACTCCTGGTTCACCTTCTTCGGCCAGTTCTTCGACCACGGCTTGGACCTGGTCACCAAGGGGGGCAGCGGCACCATCTTCATTCCGTTGCAAGAGGACGATCCGCTGTTCGATCCGACCAGCCCGACCAACTTCCTGGTCCTGACCCGCGCCACCAACCAGCCGGGTGCGGATGGTGTACTGGGTACCGAGGACGATATCCACGAGCACACCAACACCACGTCCCCTTTCGTCGACCAGAACCAGACCTATAGCTCGCACCCCTCGCACCAGGTATTTCTGCGCGAATATGTGACGACGGCCAATGGCCCGATGACGACCGGCAAGCTGATCACCAATCGTGATCTGGTCAACGGCGTATTCGGAGATGGCGATGACGTGGACCTGGGCGGCATGGCTACCTGGGCGACCGTCAAGGCCCAGGCCCGCGATGTTCTTGGCATCAATCTGACTGACGCCGATGTCGGCAACATTCCGCTGCTGGCCACCGACGCCTATGGCAACTTCATCAAGGGACCCAATGGCTACCCGCAGGTGGTGATGAGCGATGGTGCCGGTGGGACTTTCCTGGTTGAAGGCGATCCGACCGCCAATGGCAGCCAGGGCATCAGCTTGGCCAACGCCGTGCGCACGGGCCATGCCTTTCTGGATGACATCGCCCACAGCGCCAACCCGTTCAATAGCCAGACCGGCGCGTTGCTCGGTGCTGACGCGGACGCAGTGGCCGGTACCGATGACGGCAATGCCGCTACCTACGACAACGAACTGCTGGACGCCCACTACATCGCCGGTGATGGTCGGGTGAACGAGAACATCGGCCTGACCGCTGTGCACCACGTGTTCCACTCCGAACACAACCGGCTGGTGGAGCACACCAAGCAGGTGATCCTGGATTCCGGCGACGTGGATTTCCTCAACCAATGGCTGCTGGTTCCCGTTGTAGGACAGATTCCCGCCGATACCTCCACCCTGGTATGGAACGGTGAGCGCCTGTTCCAGGCCGCCAAGTTCGGCACCGAGATGCAGTACCAGCACCTGGTATTCGAGGAATTCGCCCGCAAGGTGCAGCCGAACGTCGATGAGTTCCTGGCGCCTACCGGTTTCGATGCCAGCATCGATCCATCGATCGTCGCCGAATTCGCCCACGTGGTGTATCGCTTCGGTCACTCCATGCTGACTGAAACCATCGACCGCCTGGACCCGAACTTCGTCAACAGCGAGATCGGCCTGATCGCCGCCTTCCTCAATCCCCTGGCGTTTGCCGAGAGTGGTGCGGATGCGGATGCAGCCGCTGGCGCCATCATCCGTGGCGTGACCCGCCAGCAGGGCAACGAGATCGACGAGTTCGTTACCGAGGCGCTGCGCAACAACCTGCTGGGTCTGCCCCTGGACCTAGCGACCATCAACATCGCTCGTGGTCGGGATGCCGGCATCCCGTCGCTCAACGCTGCGCGCCGCGAGTTCTTCGAGGTCACCGGGGACGCTCAACTGGAGGCCTACAGCAGTTGGGTGGACTTCATGGGCGGCCTCAAGCATGAGGCGTCCCTGATCAACTTCATCGCCGCCTACGGCACCCACTCGACCATCACCAGCGCTACCACGCTTGATGACAAGCGTGCCGCGGCCATGGCCATAGTGCTCGGCACTGGCACCAATGTTCCGGCAGACCGTCTCGACTTCCTGCACAGCACCGGGGCCTGGGCCAGTGGCGCCAATGGCGTGACCACGACTGGTCTGGACCTGGTGGACTTCTGGATTGGTGGTCTGGCCGAGAAGCAGATGCCGTTCGGTGGCCTGTTGGGTTCCACCTTCAACTTCGTGTTCGAGACTCAGTTGGAAGCCCTGCAGAACGGCGACCGCTTCTACTACCTCGGCCGTTTGGCAGGACTCAACTTCCTCACCGAGATGGAGCAGAACTCTTTCGCCAAGATGGTGATGCGTAACACCGACGTTGATCGACTACCGGCGGATATCTTCTCTACCCCTGGTCTGATCCTGGAAGTCGACCAAACCCAGCAGTTCAATGCGGGTATCGTCAACAACCCTGGTGCTGACGGCATCCTGGGTGATGACCCCACCACACTTGTGGATGAAAGCGCCGACGACATCGCGACGCCCAATGAAGACCCGCTGGGCGATAACGTGCTCGTTCCGCTGGTGATCCGCGACAACCCGGCCACTCCGGAACTGGACACCAACTACCTGCACTACACCGGTGACGAGCACGTGGTGCTGGGTGGTACGGACAATGCCGACATCCTGATCGCCAGCATTGGCGACGACACCATTTGGGGTGATGGCGGCAACGACCGTATCGAGGGCGGTGACGGCGTGGACAGCCTCAATGGCGGCGCCGGCGACGACATCATCACCGACATGGGCGGCGACGATAACATCAAGGGCGACGACGGCAACGACGTCATCCATGGCGGCAACGGCTTCAACCTGATCCTCGGCGGCGCCGGCAATGACTTCATCATCACCGGCGAAGACGTCTCGGAAACCTTCGGTGGTACCGGCAACGACTTTATCTACGGCGCCAAGGGCAACCTGCAGACCGCTGGTAACGAAGGTGACGACTGGATCGAGATCGGTACCCAGGACGGTGCCCCCGGTGACAACTTCTCGCCCTTCGCCCTGGATGAAGTGGCCGGCAACGATGTCTTTGTCGGCGGCGGTGGCTTCGACGAGATGATCGGCGAAGGCGGTGACGATATCTTCTTCGGTTCCGAAGGTGCCGACCACTTCGACGGCGGTTCCGGCTTCGACTGGGTCAGCTACAAGTTCGACCCCTTCGGCGTGCTGTCCGACATGATCGTCGACGACTTCTTCGAGCCGCCGGTACCGGCCTCCAACGCCGGTATTTTCGACCGCTTCGCCTTCGTCGAAGGCCTGTCCGGTTCGCAGTTCGGTGACATCCTGCGCGGCGACAACGCCGACGCTGCCGAGATCGCCGAGAACGGTCCGCTGGGCAGCGTCCTGAACCAGGCCGGCATCGATCTGATCGCCGGGTTGCAGGAGTTCCTTGGCGCGGGCGTCACCTCCTTCGGTGCTGGCAACATCATCCTCGGCGGTGGCGGCAGCGACATCCTCGAAGGCCGTGGCGGTGATGACCTGATCGACGGTGACCGGGCACTGAACGCCTATGTCAGCGTGCGCGATCCCAACGACCCTAACCTGGAAATTCGCCGCGTCGACAGCATCGGCGCGCTGATTCCCGACATGCTCTCCGGTGCGATCAATCCCGGGCAACTGGTCATCGTTCGTGAAGTCGTCCAGACCGCCGGCTTCAACTACGACACGGCGGTGTTCACGGGCAACTTCGAAGACTACGACATCAATATCAACAACAACGGTACGACGCTGGACTTCAGTGATGACGTGATCACTGTCACCCACCTGGAGGTGGACCTCGACGGTAACACCGTCATCGGTGCGGATGGTGTGGACCGGTTGACCGGCATTGAGCGGCTGCAGTTCAACAACCTATCCGTTGCGCTAGTTCCCGGGCTCAACGAAGGCCCCACAGGGCAGCTACAAATCGATAACAACAACCCGCAGAATGGCCAGGTACTGACAGCGTCGGCACTATTGGTGAGCGACGCGGACAACGTCGCCTCCGGCGGCGATATCACCGGCCCCATTGCCTACTTCTGGCAGGCTGAGACCGTTGCCGGTTCCGGTATCTTCCAGGACATCGTCACCGAGGCCGGCGAGCGGCCTGAATCTGCCCAGCGCGACAGCTTCCGTGTGACCGCCGACCTCGACGGCCTGGCCCTGCGGGTGCGGGCGGTCTACAGGGACCAGAACGGCGTGCTGGAGACCGTCTTCTCGGATGCTACCGCTCCGGTGGATGGCACGGTGGTTGTCGCACCGCCGCCGGCTGTGCCGCAGGAAGACTTCGTCGCCAGTCCTGGCGTGCATATCATTCGTAGCGACCTGCAGTTCATCCTCGACCAGATCCTTATCTCCGAGCGCCATGCCGCTGGCGAGAATCTGCTGGATATCGTGCCGAACTCCCGTGGCGCCTTTGGTCTGCGTACGGTGGATGGATCCTTCAACAACCTGGTGCCGGGTCAGGAGAACTTCGGTGCGGCTGACCAGCCCTTCCCTAACCTGGTTCCGCCAGTGTTCCGTGACGATCAGGATGGCGACAGCATCGACCTCAACGGTCCCGCCCCAGGCGGTGTGCTGACCAACACCGACTATGGCGCCCCTGGCGATGTGGCGGATGCTGATCCGCGCACAATCTCTAACCTGATCGTCGATCAGACCATCACCAACCCGGCAGCCGTGCAAGCGTACGTGGATGCCGGTCTGGGAACGCTGGATGCCAATGGCGTGCTGCTGGATCTGAATGGTGTACCGATCCCGGGTGGACAGCCCCTGTTCATCCCCAACACGGCACCTGACGAAGGCCTGTCTGCCGGCTTCAACTCCTGGTTCACGCTGTTCGGCCAGTTCTTCGACCATGGCCTGGACCTGGTGACCAAGGGCGGCAACGGCTTCGTCTTCGTGCCGCTGCAACCGGACGACCCCCTCTTCGTTCCGGGGGGGACCTCCAACTTCATGATCCTCACCCGCACCAGTACTGACTCTCCCGGGGAAGATGGTGTCATGGGGACCGCGGACGACGTCATCGGCGGCGGGCCGCTCAACACGACCACGCCGTTCGTGGACCAGAACCAGACCTATACGTCCCATGCCTCGCACCAGGTATTCCTGCGCGAGTACGAGCTCAATGCCGCTGGAGATCCGGTGGCGACGGGCCGCATGCTCGATGGCGTCGGCGGCCTGCCAACCTGGGCAGAGGTCAAGGCCCAGGCCGCCCAGTTCTTGGGTATCCAGTTGACCGATGGCAACATCGGCAATGTCCCGCTGCTGGCGACCGACCTCTACGGCAAGTTCATTCCGGGCCCGAACGGGTTCGCGCAGATCGTCACTCTGGAGGACGGCGATATCGTGCTGGTGGAAGGTAATCCCACCGCCAACGGCGGGCTGGGTATCACCATTCCGGGCAATGCCCTGTTCACCGGGCATGCCTTCCTGGACGATATCGCCCACTCCGCCAACCCCTTCAACAGCCAGACCGGCGCGTTGATGACGGCGGATGGGGATACCGATCTTGGCAACGCACCGCCGGCAGGCACATTCGACAACGAACTGCTCGACCGCCACTTCATCACCGGTGATGGGCGTGGCAACGAGAACATCGGCCTGACCTCGGTGCACCATGTGTTCCACGCCGAGCACAACCGCATGGTCGATCAGATCAAGGCCGTGGTGCTGGCCAGCAACGATACGGATTTCATCAGCAACTGGCAGAATGCGGACGGCAGCTGGAATGGCGAGCGTCTGTTCCAGGCCGCGCGCTTCACCACTGAAATGCAGTACCAGCACCTGGTGTTCGAGGAGTTCGCCCGCAAGGTGCAGCCGCAGGTGGATGTGTTCTTCAACGCCACCCAGGTCTACGACACCGCGATCAACCCGGCGATCGTCGCCGAGTTCGCCCATGTGGTGTACCGCTTCGGCCACTCCATGCTCACCGAGACTGTGGACCGGTTGAACCCGGACTTCACCGACGCGGGCAGCATGGACCTGATCGATGCCTTCCTGAACCCGCTGGCCTTCAACAATAACGGCGCCCTGTCGGCTGAGGAGGCTGCCGGCAACATCGTCCGTGGCATGACCCGCCAGACTGGCAATGAAATTGACGAGTTCGTCACCGAGGCACTGCGCAACAACCTCCTCGGATTGCCGCTGGACCTGGCCACCATCAACATCGCTCGCGGCCGTGATACTGGCGTCCCGACGCTCAATGCGGCGCGCCAGGACTTCTACAACGCCACAGGTGACAGCCAACTGCGGCCGTACACCAGTTGGGTCGACTTCGCCGCGCATCTGAAGCACCAGACGTCCATCGTCAACTTCATCGCGGCCTATGGCACCCACGCCGAACTGCAGGCGGCTGATGTCGACACCACGGCCGATAAGCGCGCGGTGGCCTTCGCCCTGGTATTCGGTGGCGACGCGATCATCAACGAAGGAGAGGCAGGACAGCGTACCTTCACCGCCGACACCGCGGATCGTCTGGCCTTCCTCAACGGCCCGGCCGCCACGACCGGTGTGAATGACATCGACCTGTGGATCGGTGGCCTGGCCGAGCGGCAAATGCCCTTCGGTGGCCTGCTGGGCTCGACCTTCAACTTCGTGTTCGAGAACCAGATGGAGAAACTCCAGGACGGCGACCGCTTCTACTACCTCGAACGCACGGCGAGCATGAGCTTCCTCACCGAGCTGGAAAACAACTCCTTCGCCAAGATGGTGATGGCCAACACCAACGCGATCCACTTGCCCGGCGATATCTTCTCCGACCCAGGCCTGATCCTGGAGGTGGACATTACCCGGCAGTTCAACGCGGACGTGGTCAACCCGGGTGCTGATGGCATTCTCGGTGACGACCCCACGACTGTGGGTGTCGACGAAAGCCTCGACGACGTCGCGGCTCCTGGCGAAGACCCACAGGGTGGCAGCGCCTTGCTGCCCTGGGTGATTCGTGACAACCCGGTCAATACCGACAATGTCGCCACACCGTTCTACAACGAGGCGAACACCAACTACCTGCGCTACACCGGTGATGAGCACGTGGTGCTGGGCGGTACCGACGGCAACGACATCATGATCGCCAGCCTCGGCGACGACACGATCTGGGGCGACGGCGGCGCCGATCGCATCGAAGGGGGGGACGGCAACGATCTGATCCGCGCGGGCGATGGCGACGACATCATTACCGATCGCGGCGGCGACGATAACATCCAGGGCGACGGTGGTAACGACGTCATCCATGGCGGCAACGGCATCAACCTGCTGCTGGGTGGTTTCGGCAGTGACTTCATCGTCTCGGGCGAGGACGCCACGGAAATCTTCGGTGGCGTCGGCAACGACTTCATCCTCGGTACCCGCGGCAACGAAGCGCAGTTCGGCAACGAGGGTGATGACTGGCTGGAACTGGGCGGCCCTGACGGCAACGCCGGTGACAACTTCAACGAGTTCGGCCTGGATAACGTGCCCGGCAACGATGTCTACATCGGCGAGCGCGGCATCATCGACCGCATGGACGGTGAAGGCGGCGACGACATCATGCTCGGCAATGGTGGCGAGGGTGACCGCTACGTCGGCGGCTCCGGCTACGACTGGGCGGTGTTCCGCGACGATCCGCAAGGGGTGAACATCGAGTTCGACCTGCGGGCCTTCGACGAGACACCGGTAACCCCGTCGACAGCGTCCCTGCTGACCCGCTTCGAGTTCATGGAAGGCCTGTCAGGCTCGTCTCACAGCGACATCCTCAAGGGCGATGATCGCGATGCAGCGGCCATCTCCACCTCGGGCGTGAACGGCAGCATCCTGACCAACATCGGCCTGATCGCCGGGTTGCAGGAGTTCCTGGGAGCAGGCGTCACTTCGTTCGGTGCCGGCAACATCATCCTCGGCGGCAGCGGCAGCGACATCATCGCGGGACGCGGTGGTGATGATCGGATCGACGGTGATCGTTCCATGACCGTCTACATCGCCGTGCATCAGAACCCCGACGGCACCGGACCCGTGATCGACACCGCGTTCAGCATGACCGAACTGGTCCACGACATGCTCACCGGCCGCTACAACCCCGGCCAGTTGGTTGTCACTCGCCAACTGCTCGCTGGCAATGGCGCGTTCAACTACGACACTGCCGAGTTCGCCGGCAACCGCGCCGACTACACGGTGCTCAATAACGGCGATGGCACCTGGACCGTGACCGACACCGTCGATGGACGCGATGGTAGCGACCGCCTGAGCGGCATCGAGCGCTTGCAGTTCAACGATGTCAGCGAGGCGCTGGTGGTTGGTCTCAACAGCGGACCGGTGGGCTTGGCATCGATCAGCGATGCCACGCCTGAAGTGGGCACTCGCCTGTTGGCCTCCATCGCCGGTGTGACCGATGCCAACAATGTCGGCGGCACCGTCACCGGGCCGGTGTCCTACTACTGGCAGGCTGACGTGCGTGGTGACGGCATCTTCGAGGACATCATCATCGAGAACGCCGGCGCCGAACTGGCCCGCGCCACCGGACCGAGCTTCCTGGTCACCGCCGCCCAGGCTGGGCTGGCAATGCGCCTGAAGGCTATCTACAAGGATGCCAACGGGGTGCTGGAAACCGTCTACTCGGCGGTGACCGCACCGGTCTCGGCTACCCAGGTCAACGATGCGCCGACCGGCGCCCCGGTGATCAGCGACACCACGCCGACCCAGGGTCAGGTCCTGACGGCGACCCGTGGCACGATTGCTGACCCGGACGGCACCACCACCTCGGTGTTCAACTTCCAGTGGCAGTCCTCCGCCAACGGCACGACCTGGACCAACATCGGCGGTGCCACCGCTGCGAACTTCACCCCCGGCGCAGGGCAGGTTGGG
>NZ_JASATC010000079.1:0-9752 GCF_038440135.1 Pseudomonas sp. OTU5201
GATCCTCGAAAGGCAGAAGGCGCCACGTGTGGCGCCTTCTTTCTATTTGGGGGGCTGAAAAGTACGGGCACACCGCCCGGCGGTACGCTGTCCTTGTAAGGGCGAATTCATTCGCCAAGGCAGCGTAGCTGCCCTTCTGGCCCCACAGACCCCGCGCCGCTCCCTACTTCACCAGGCTCAAGCGCTTGTCGGTGAACACGCAGATCACTCCCGCCTCGTTGTACATCACCTGAAAATTGAAGTCGCAATACGCCGCCGCCACGCTCAACGGCAGGGACTGGTTGACCGCCTTGCCCGCCTTGAACCAGGACATCTGCCCGGGCTTGCACAACTTGGCCTCGGCATCGGTGCTGTAGGTGCAGAGCACCGCCTGATCAATGGGCTCCTCTTTCAGGCAACCAGCCAGCGGCAGGGCCACGAGTCCGATGAGTGCGAGTTTCTTCAAAGGCGACATGAAAGGCTCCGTAGTGGGACGATCCGCCGAATGTGCGGACCCGGGACCTTTGATCCGCAGCCCCGCGCCAGGTTCCGCGGACGGATCAGGTATAGCCTGTATAGAGCAGCATTCCCCAGGACATCAGAAAGATCGCCGCCAACCCAACCAGGTAGTAGCCGCCCGCAATCAATAGCCTGATGGTCAGCGGACGAGGCGATTCGTGGATCAGGGGGAGCGCCGAAACGGCCGGCACCAGGAACATGCCGAAGGTGCTCAGGCTGGAATTGAACAGCCAGTAAATCTGGAAGAACTCATGGAGCAACTGGGCAAGGAAGATGAAGAGCACCGGCGTCCAGACAGGCGCAACCAGCAGCATGGCCTCCACAGGGTCCCGCAATGAGTATTTTTGCTCGCACTGGATGTCCATTTCGCCCCCCTTGTGAAGGTGGCTCGCGATTGGATAACCGCGTTTTTTGTGAGGCTAGCCAAGCGAGCCCACAGCGCAAGCCGGCACCAGCCTTGGCCGACATGCTGTCGTCCAGCGGTCCTGGCCGGCGCAGGGTCTATAGTCGATGGAGGTCATTTCCCCGTCGACCCCCCCACCGGAGGCCCCGCACATGGACACCAGCCATCACTCCCTCAGTGCCCTCTTCGACCAGCTCGGCCTGCCCTCCGACAAGGCCGGAATAGAACGCTTCGTCACCGGCAATCGACTCGCGGTAGGCCAGGCCCTGCCTGATGCACCATTCTGGAACCAGGCCCAGTCCGCCTTCCTGCGTGACGCCTTGACGGAGGATTCCGACTGGTGCGAGGAAGCCGACGAGCTGGCATTGCTCCTCAGCAAATAGACGAAACGAAAAAAGGCGACCATGTGGGCCGCCTTTTTCCTGGCTGGGATCAGAAATCCTGAACCGCGGGACGCAGCACCACCTCGTTGATGTCCACGTCGGCCGGTTGCTCGATGGCGTAGGCGATGGCCCGTGCCACGGAATCGGCCGGAATGGCCAGCTTGTAGAACTCGCCCAGGGCCTGGGCACTTTCCTGATGCGAACTGCCGTGCTTCAGCTCCGAATCCACGGCACCGGGGGAGATCAACGTGGTGCGGATAGAACCACCCACCTCATGGCGCAGGCCTTCACTGATGGCGCGCACCGCGAACTTGGTGGCGCTGTAGACGGTTCCACCCGGGCTGAACACCTTGATGCCGGCCACCGAAGCGACGTTGATGAAGTGCCCGCCGCCCTGCTTGCGGAACAGCGGCAGCGCCGCTGCGATCCCGTGGAGTACGCCCATGACGTTGATATCGAACATGCGCGACCACTCGTCCACCTTGACCTCATCCATGGGCGCAATGGCCATCAGTCCCGCGTTGTTCACCAGCACGTCGACGCGACCGAAACGCTGTAACGCGCCATCGATCAGGGCGGCCACCTGCTCGGCAGACGTCACGTCGGTGGCGATTGCCAGTGCCTCGCCGCCATTCGCTTCGATCTCGGCAACCAGGCTTTGCAGGCGCTCGACCCGACGCGCACCGAGCACCACCTTGGCACCCTGGGACGCCAGGTGGCGGGCGGTGGACTCACCCAGACCGCTGCTGGCGCCAGTGATGACCACGACCTTGGAGGAAATGTTGTTGCTCATTGAAGGCACTCCAGAGAAGCCCGGAATCAGGATGAGTCCGGTAACTGGGCGCCAGTATTGGAAAACGCTCACCATCATTGAATGGAATAGTTAGGATTTTGAAATTCCACCCTATGGAACACTGACCATGTTCAATCGCATCGAACTGCTACGCATCCTCTGTGTTGCCGCCGAAACCCCAAGCTTCCGCGAAGCCGCCACCCGCCTGGGCGCTTCACCGCAAACCGTGACCCGCGCCATCAAGGACCTGGAAGATCAGTTCGGTGAACCGCTGTTCCATCGCAGCACCCGTCACGTGCAGATCACCGCCTTCGGCGAGCGCCTCGCCAGCCAGGCCCGCGAGGCCCTGGCCGGACTGGACCAGTTGTTCCAGGAGCATGGCGGCAAGCGCGAAGAGGAGCTGGCCGGGCGCGTAGGCATTGCCGCACCGCGCTCGGTCGGGCGGCGGTTTCTGCTTCCCGTACTCGCGGAAATTGCCCGGAAACACCCAGGCATCCACTTCGACATGCGCCTCTCCGACCAGCTCACCGACTCCGTGGAGCAACAGATCGACCTCGGCGTACGCATCGGCTTCATTCGTGACCGTCGCTATATCGCCCGGGCCGTGGCGCAGATCCCAATGCGGGTGGTCGGGACCCCGGAACTTCTGCAACGCCAGGGCACACCGGGGACGGTGGACGCCCTGCACCAGACCCCAACCACCGCACTGATCGACAACAACACTGGACGCGTCTGGCCCTGGATGTTCGCCGAGGGTCGGCAGATCCAGCCGGCAAACGCAGCGTTCTGCACCGACGACCCGGAGAACGAACTGGAAGCTGTACTGGCCGGCATCGGCTTCGGCCAGCTACCCAGCTACCTGGTCGACTCGCACATCCGTGCCGGCCGCTTGTTGGCAGTGCTCCGGGACCAGGCGCCCACGCCCTGGGAAATGTTCATCTACCGCCCCCAACAAGGTCCCGTATCGCTGCGGGTAAGGCTGGTCCACGATTTACTGGTCGAGCACCTTTCCGACCCCGCCTTCGTTCCGCAGGGCTGACTGGACAGGACGAAGTCGAAGCTTCCTACGGGTTCTGCAGCTACGTAGCCCGGATGAAATCCGGGGCAGGAAATCCAACCACTGCTCCCGGATATCATCCGGGCTACGATTTTCAAGCCTGACTCAAGGTGCCCCCCATAGAGGCCACGCCATGCCATCGACAGGAATGATGTTCACCATCACCCCCTTTCAATTCCGCGCTGGATGCCCTGGCGTCACTATCGCTCCATCGGCCCTACGGCCAACCGGAACGAGACCAATGCCATGTCAGCCGACCCTCGTATCAGCGACGACCTCTATCAAGTCACTCACGTGACCCTGGATGAACTGCGCCTGCACTTCGAGACCGAAGTGGTGGTGAGCCTGGACGATGGAAGCCTGGCCGTGCGCAAGGCCCCCACTCCGGTGGCCGAGCGCAAGGCCCTGCGTGAGCTGATTTGCGCCGCCAAGGCGGCCTGAATCAGGCCGGCTTCACCTGCCTTGGCAACGGCAGCGTGTAGAAGCGCTGCCCCACTGCCGCGTAAAGCGCATTGGCCACGGCCGGGGCAATAGGTGGCACGCCGGGCTCGCCAACACCGGTAGGCGCTTGCGCCGACGGCACGATATGCACCTCCACCACCGGCATCTCGTTGATCCGCAACACCTGGAAGTCGTGGAAGTTCGACTGCTCCACCACCCCATCCTTCAGGGTAATCGCGCCATGTAGCGCGGCGGCCAGGCCGTAGCCGATGCCTCCCTCCATTTGCGCCCTGATCACGTCGGGATTGATCGCCACGCCGCAATCCACCGCGCAGACCACACGATCCACCCTGTAACTGCCATCGGCCTTTACCGTCACTTCCGCCACCTGGGCGACGAAGGAGCCGAAGGACTCATGCACGGCGATTCCACGCCCGCGCTTCTCACCCTCCGCGCCCGGCTTCATTGGTTGATTCCAGCCCGCTTTCTGCGCGACCAGCTCCAACGCCCCAAGGTGGCGTGGTTTCTTGCCGAGCAGCTCGTGGCGATACGCGTATGGGTCCTTGCCGGCGGTCGTGGCAGCCTGATCGATCAGGGTTTCGACCGCATAGGCCGTGTGGGTGTGCCCCACGGAACGCCACCATTGCACCGGTACGCCAATGTCGTCCGGCGTATGCAATTCCACCTGCAGGTTGGGCACCGCGTAGGCCAGATTGGACGCGCCTTCCACCGAGGTGTGATCAATGCCGTCCTTCACCATCGCCCCCTCGAAGGCCGTACCCTTGAGGATGGACTGCCCCACCACGCGCTGGTGCCAGCCCTGCAGCTTGCCCTCGTCATCCAGCGCCAGGCGCGCACGATGCAGGTAGGCCGGGCGGAAGTAGCCGCCGTGGGTATCATCCTCGCGGGTCCAGACCAGCTTCACCGGTACGTCCTGGCCTTTGGCCCGGGCCGCCTTGGCGATGGCCACCGCCTCCAGCAGATAGTCCGACTGCGGGTTGGCACGACGACCGAAACTGCCACCTGCGTAGAGCTGGGTCAGGCTGACCTTCTCCACCGGGATGCCCAGGTACTTGGCGATGGCCAACTGATCCACCGTCTGGAACTGCTCACCGTTCCAGACATCGCACTGGCCGGCGGATATCTTCACCAGGCAGTTCATCGGCTCCATGGCGGCATGGGCCAGATAGGGGAACTCGAAGTCGGCCTCGATCAGCCTGGCAGGCTGGGCCATGGCAGTGGCGATATCGCCCTGCTTGCCGGCGATCCGGCCTTCCTTGCCAGCGGCCTCACGATAGCGGGCGAAGATCTCCTCGCTGCCGAGTTTGAATGCCTTTGTTTCGTCCCACTCCACCACCAGGGCATCACGGCCCTGGCGCGCGGCCCACGTGTTCTTCGCCAGAACCGCGACACCCGCGCGACCATGGGGCGTGTCGGTGAACTCCACGACCTCCACCACACCGGGCACGGCCTTGGCCTTGCTCGCATCCACCGACATCGGCACACCGCCAAAGCGCGGTGGGTAGGCGACTACCGCCACCAGCATGCCGGGCAGCTTGAAATCCTGGGTGAAGGTGGCACTGCCATCGGTCTTGTCGGCGCTGTCCTTGCGGGAAAGACGCTCCTGACCGATCAGGGTGAAATCCGTGGGCGACTTGAGCTGTACCTCGGCCGGCACTGGTTGGCGCGCCGCCGCCTCGGCCAGTTCGCCGAAGCCCGCCTGCTTGCCCGAAGCGGTGTGGCTGACCACACCCTTGTTCACGGTAATTTCCGACGCCGGTACCTTCCATTGCTCGGCAGCGGCCGCCACCAGCATGGCGCGGGCGCTGGCACCGGCCTTGCGCATCTGCTCGTAGGAGTTGGCGATGGCGGAGCTGCCACCGGTGCCCTGCATCGGACCAAACGCGAGGTTGTTGTAGAGCGTGGCGTTGGCCGGTGCGCCCTCGACCCTCACCTGGCTCCAGTCGGCATCCAGTTCCTCAGCCAGCAAAGTGGCGAGGCCGGTGTAGCTGCCCTGCCCCATTTCCACGTGCTTGGCCAGGACGGTCACGCTGCCATCGGCCGCGATCCGCACGAAGGCATTGGGCATGAAAGGTTCGGCGCTTGCGGCCAGGGCGTCACCGCCTTTCAGCAAGGGCGCAAAGGCAATGCCCAGCGCAAGGCCGCCGCTGCCCTTGAGGAAGGTACGCCGGCTGACATTGAGGATGCCGCTGGAGGCCCGGGTATTGGTTTCGAACGTGCCCATCTCGACTCTCCTCAGGCCAGGGTGCCGGCCGCTTCATGGATGGCGGCGCGAATCCGCACGTAGGTGGCGCAGCGGCAGATGTTGCCGCTCATGGCCGCATCGATATCGGCATCGCTCGGTTTCGGGTTGCCGCGCAACAGCGCCGTGGCGGACATGATCTGCCCGGACTGGCAGTAGCCGCACTGCACCACGTCGAGCTTGCGCCAGGCCGTCTGCACAGCCTTGCCTACCGGGTCTTCGGCGACCGCTTCGACGGTGGTGACCTTCTTGCCCACCACCGCGGAAACCGGGGTGACGCAGGACCGGGTCGCCTGGCCGTCGATATGCACGGTACAGGCACCGCACAGGGCCATGCCGCAGCCGTACTTGGTACCAGTCAGATTCACAACGTCGCGCAATGCCCAGAGCAAGGGCATGTCCGCAGGCACGTCGAGCTCAACGTCGTTGCCGTTCAGGTTCAGGGTAATCATCAGGCTTACCACCTCTGTCTGGATGGTTCGGGAGAAACCGATCGGCAACGCCGAACGGGCATTCAGGGTAATGATGGTTCAGGGCGCCCCTTCCGGGGCACCTTCACGCCGACTGGCGCAGGCGCGCGATGTCCCGCAATGGCGGAGCGCCGAACAGCCGGCTGTACTCGCGGCTGAATTGCGACGGGCTCTCGTAACCTACCCGGCCTCCGGCACTGGCGGCGTCCAGAGCCTCCACCAGCATCAGCCGGCGGGCTTCCTGGAGACGCAGTTGCTTCTGGAACTGCAACGGACTCATGGCCGTCATCGCCTTGAAGTGATGGTGCAGGGCCGAGGTGCTCATGTTCACCTCGCTGGCCAGGCGCTCGATCTGCAATGGCTGATGGAAGTTCTGTCGCAGCCAGTTCACGGCACGGCCAATACGATGTCCCTGGGTGCCGCTGCTGGCAATCTGGCGCAGTTGCGCGCATTGCTCGCCGCGCAGCAGGCGATAGAGGATTTCCCGGCGCACCAGAGGCGCCAGCACGGGAATGTCTTCGGGGGTATCCAAGAGACGCAGCAGGCGCAGCACCGCATCCTGCAGCGAATCACCCAGGCCGCTCACCGACAGGCAGCGTGGACAGGCTTGGGGAGAGGGTGCGGGAGCTGGCAGCTCCATCAGCAGGGCGCTGATCTCCTTGGGATCGAGGTCCAGGCGCAGACTGAGAAAAGGCACGTCAGGACTGGCATCGATGACCTGGCCGATCACCGGCAGGTCCACCGACACCACAAGGAACTGCGACGGCCCGTAGTAGTAGGTTTCCTCGCCCAGCAGCACCTTCTTGCGCCCTTGCACCACCAGGCCAAGAGCCGGCTCATAGAGGCAGTGCAGAGGTTCGCTGGGTTGCGCAGTGCGAAACAGGGTCAGGCCGGGAATGGCCGTAACCTGCGCACCGTCCTGCTCGGTGAATCGTTCAATGAACTGCACCAGCTCCTGCTGCTGGCGCGCAGCCGCACCGGATTCCTGCGCGGCAAGGAGCGTGTGTGCATTCATGGTTTGGACCCTCGGAGAAGATGGGCCAACTTTACCCATGGTGTGCAGGCTAGTCTCGCACCCGGAAGCGGTTCAGGAGGATCAGGCAATAATCCAGCAGGATTCGGCTATCAGCCCGGCCGCCTCGCGCGGCACACTGCCCACCATTCCACAACAAGACAGATTCGGGGCGGACCCAACGGCCCGCCCCGCCTTCCTCAGTCGGCAACCTTGATCACGACACGCCCACCTGCCGGGCAGGTTTCCATGTGACGGTTGGCCTCGACGAAGTCCTCGAACGCGAAGACGCGATCAACCGGAGGCTTCAGCAGATGATCACGGGTCATCTGGTTGATATGGTCCAGCGCACGCTGAACCGAAGCCTCATTGGCCTCGATGCCCAGCTCCGGAGAACCGGTGAAGTCGAGTACACAATGCCGATAGAACTGCAGATGCTTCTTGAACGCGGCGCAAGCCGGGAACGCAGTGTCGTTGCCGCCGTTGCAGCCATAGACAACCAGCTTGCCGCGCTGCGCGGCCACGTCGCCCAGGAGCTTCATCTGCTGGCCGGCGCACTGATCCAGAACCACCTCGACGCCCTTGCCCTGGGTGAAGCGCTCGGCCTCCAGGACCAGGTCCTGCTCTTCGGTGACGATGATCTTGTCGGCACCCAGCCCTTTGATAAAGGCACGGCTTTCCGGGTAGCTGGTCGATGCGATCACCTTGGCACCCAACGCCTTGGCCAGCTGCACCGTCTGCGGCGCCAGGCAATGCCCGGCCTCGGTGACCAGCACGTGCTGACCCGGCTTCAGACCACCCAGGTCAACCAGGGCGAAATAGGCCATCAGCAGCGGCGTGTAATGGATGCAGGCTTCCTCCGGCGTCAGGACGTCGGGATAGGCCACCAGGCCATTACGCGGCATCAGCACCAGGTCCCCCCAGGCCGGATGCTGGCTCGGCGTACTGGCCGGGAAGCTGGCCACGGGGGTGCCGGGCTTCAGGTCATCGACACCTTCGCCCACGGCTTCCACGATGCCGGCCATCTCGGAGCCGAGACCGGAAGGTAACTGGGCCGGTTGCTCGGCCGCCAGGTTCTGCCGCCAGAGCACGTCCCTCCAGCCCACACCCAGAGCCTGGGTGCGCACCAGGACTTCGCCCGGGCCCGGAATGGGTGTCGGCAACTCTTCGAGTGTGAGGACCTCGGGGCCCCCGAACTGGTGAAAACGGATCATGCGGGACATCACATACCTCGCCTGTGACTCTTCATAGCCACGGACTCTATCCGGGCTTTATCTACAAAACCACCCGCGACCATTGATAGTTGTCATAAACGGCGATGATGTGAGCCTTGACGACCGGTCCTGGGAACTGCACCTTTCACACATTAATTACGGATGATTCCATGAACCGGAACGACCTGCGAAGAGTTGACCTCAACCTTCTTATCGTGTTCGAGACGCTCATGCACGAGCGTAGCGTGACGCGCGCGGCAGAAAAGCTGTTCCTCGGTCAGCCGGCCATCAGTGCGGCACTGGCCCGCCTGCGGACCCTGTTCGACGATCCGCTGTTCGTGCGTACGGGCCGCAGCATGGAACCCTCTGCCCGGGCCATGGAGATCTTCGCCCTGCTCTCCCCGGCGCTGGACTCCATCTCCACAGCCGTCAGCCGTGCCGCCGACTTCGATCCGGCCACCAGCAGCGCCGTGTTCCGCATCGGCCTGTCGGACGACGTGGAATTCGCCCTGCTCCCCGCCCTGCTCCGCCGCCTGCGCGCCGAAGCCCCCGGCGTGGTTCTGGTGGTGCGACGCACCAACTATCTATTGATGCCCAACCTGCTGGCCTCCGGCGAGATCTCCGTGGGCGTCGCCTACACCGAGGAACTGCCGGCCAATGCCAAGCGCAAGACCCTGCGGCGCTCCAGGCCCAAGCTCCTGCGCGCCGACTCGGTGCCCGGCGCGCTGAGCCTGGATGATTACTCCACAAGGCCCCATGCCCTGGTGTCCTTCGCCGGCGACCTGGGTGGCTTCGTGGATGAGGAGCTTGCCAAGGTCGGCAAAACGCGCAAGGTCGTGTTGGCCGTGCCACAGTTCAATGGCCTCGGCACCCTGCTCGCGGGTACCGATCTGGTGGCCATGGTGCCGGACTACACCGCCGCCGCCCTCACTGCCGCGGGCGGCCTGCGTGCCGAAGACCCACCCCTGCCGGTCCAATCCTTCGAGCTGTCCATGGCCTGGCGCGGCGCCCAGGACAACGACCCCGCCGAGCGCTGGCTGCGTTCGAGAATACAAATGTATTGCGGGGATCCGGATAGCCTGGAATAGCCTCCCCCGCGACGCCCTGCCTCCTGTGGGGGCGAATTCATTGGCTATGTCTGCATGACATGTTGTAGGCAGCTGCATTGCCCGTAGGAGCTGGCTTGGCAGCGAATGGCGGCGTTTAGCGGGGGAGCCC
>NZ_JASATC010000080.1:0-7085 GCF_038440135.1 Pseudomonas sp. OTU5201
CCCCCAAACCGCGGCGTAACGGGGGACGGGGGCGCCCCGCGGCGCGGGGCGCCCGTGGAGATCAACGGATGCCCGCGTTGCGCAGGGCTGCCGGGGTGTAGTCGGCGCCGGTGGCGGCAAAGCCGAACTCGATGCCGTGCTTCTCTTCGTTCTTCAGGCCGAGGGCGATGTAGCGTCCGGCAATGACGTCGTAAAGGGCCTCGACCGCGTAGGTGCTGACCTGGCGCTGGTAGTGGTAGCTGGCGTGGCCTTCACCGACGCGCCAGAGCTGGCCACGGCCGTCGTAATGGTCGGCGTAAGCAATCTGCCAGCTGTCTTCATCGATGAAGTAGTGGCGCTTGGCATAGATATGCCGCTCGTTGGGCTTGAGGGTAGCGACCACTTCCCACACGCGGTGCAGTTCATAGCGGGTCAGATCCTGGTTCAGGTGACCCGGCTGGACGATCTCCTTGTACTTGAGCTGGGGCGATTCCAGCTTGTAGCTGTTGTAGGGGATGTACATCTCCTTCTTGCCCACCAGCTTCCAGTCATAGCGGTCCGGGGCGCCGGAGAACATGTCGAAGTTGTCGGCGGTACGCATACCGTCTGCGGCGGTGCCGGGACCGTCATAGGCCACCTGCGGTGCGCGGCGTACGCGGCGCTGGCCGGCGTTGTAGAGCCAGGCCAGGCGTGGCTCCTTCACCTGGTCGATGGTCTCGTGGACCAGCAGCACGTTGCCGGCCAGACGCGAGGGTGCCAGGACCCGTTGCTTGAAGTAGAGCAGCACGTTGGCCGACTTCTCCTTGTCCAGCTGGGCCATGTCCGCCGGGAAGGCGATTTCATCCTCGAACTGCACCGGGGTGAAGGAACCGTTGGTCTGCGGCGTGGCCTGGATTATCAGGCGGCGGGCATTACCGCCGCGGTAGCGGGTGATGTGGTTCCACATCACCTGCACGCCATCCTTGGGAACGGGGAAGGCGTAGTAGTGGCTGTCGGCAAAGTTGGACAGGCCGTTACCGCCGTCCACCGGCTGGGTGCTGAGGGCGCTTTGCCTGGCCGCGTCATAGATGGCCTGAGGTGCGGCGGCGCTGCGGTGGCTGGGGTAGACCGGGATCTTGTAGGTGCTGGCGTAGCGCTTGAACATCGCCATCTGCCCGGGGGACAGTTTGTCCTTGTACTGCTCGGCGTTGGCGGCGGTGATGGTGAACAGCGGCTGTTCGTTGGCATAGGGGTTGCCGAGGAAGCCATTGGCGTCGACCACGGCGGCGTTGGTCGGCAGGCCGCCGGTCCAGGCCGGGATGCTGCTGTCGGCGTTGCCGACCTTCTCCGCGCCCAGCGGGGTAAGGCTGGCACCTAGCTGCGCGGCTTCTTCCTGAGTGACGGCGGCCATGACGTTGGTGGCCAGCAGGCTAAGGGCCAGGACACCACTTTGCAGGATGCTTCTCTTGGTCATTCCGGGAATCCTTACGATCAGAAGTTGAGGCCGAAACTGAGGGCGACGAAATCGCGGTCAGTGGTCGTGTTGTAGTGCCCGCCAAAGAAGTCGGTGTAGCTGAGGCTGGCGGTGTAGGTGTTCTGATAGTCGGCGTTGAGGCCGAGGCTGATGGCCTTGGAGCCTTCGTTGAAGTTCGGGCCATAGCCGTCGACGTCATGGGACCAGGCGACGCTCGGGGTCAGGTTGATGCCGGCAATGACGTTGCTGTAATCCAGGCTGGCGCGGGCTCGGTAGCCCCAGGAGCTGCTGGTGTAGAAGCCCTTGTCGTTGCACTCGCGCTGGGTTGGGCTGGTGGCGGTGAGGGCCTGACAGAGCGCCTGGGAGGAGAGCTGGCCAGGACCGTAGATGGGGTCGCGGCCGTAGCGCAGTTCGCCGATGTCATCGCTCAGGCCGCCGATATGGTTGTAGCCCACTTCGGCCACCAGGGTCAGGCGGCTGGCGCCCATTACCTGATCAACGAACTGGGTGGCGGTGACCTGCGCCTGCGTGACCGGTTTGCGCTCGTAGCCATGCAGGTCTTCGCCTGCGAGATTGCGACCATGGCCGCTCTCGAAGACCGGCGAAACCGGCACGCCGAGGGCTGCGAAGGACAGGTCGGTACTGTTGAGTTGCAGTGGCATGTTCGGCCGGAAGCTGACTTCGCCGGCCAGGGAAGTGCCTTCAACGTTGGTCTGGAAGCTCAAGCCGTAGAGGCGAATGTCCTCCGGGTACTCGATGAAGTAACGCGCGCCAGGAGCGCCAGGGATGATCGCAGCGCTCGGGGTTGTGGTGCGAATGGTGCTGAACACCGGGCCGCGGCTGTGGTAGTTCATCGCGTAGGCGCCGAACTCGGTATCGTTCAGCTCCGTCACGAACCAGCGCAGCGCCACGCCGAACTGGCCGCTGTCGCGGGCGTCGCGGTCGCCGGCGCGGGGAATGTAGAGGGTGCCGCCGGTGTTGGTGGACTCGCCGGGCGGCAGGTCCGGGCCGGCGACCACCAGGCGGTCCACGCAGCCGTCGGCCACCACGTCCGAGGTGGAGAAGAAGGTGCCGCAGTTGTCGGCCACCGTCTGGTCCCATTCCAGTTGGTAGAAGGCCTCGGCCGAGAGGTTATCGGTCAGGCTCTGGGACAGGTAGATCATGTTCACCGGGATCAAGCCTTCCTTGATCTCGGCACCCGGGCGGCGGAAGGCCGCGGCGTCAATGGGGTTGATCGAGTTGATGCTGTTGCCGATGAAGGTGCTTTCGCCCCAGCTCACGACCTGCTTGCCGACCCGGAAGCTGCCCGGCAGGTCGCCCAGGTTGTAGTTGTGGTAGATGAAGGCATCGAGCAACTGCGCGCCGGAGGATTGGGCCCCCTCTTTACGGTTGTGGTCGTCGATGTCGTAGAAGAGGCGGTGTTCATCCTTTAGTTCGAAGTCGTACCAGTACTTCCCGCGGAGGAATACCCCGGTATCGCCGTATTTGAGTTCCAGGTCGTGAATGCCCTTGAAGATCTTCGAGAAGGTCTCCCCCTTCTTGAAGTTCAAGCGGCCGTCGTCGGATGTGCGCGACAGCGCCTCGCCGCCGCTGGCGGTGGAGATGAACTCCGGATCGGGCGAACGCACGGCCCAACTGGCCCCGACCGAGAGGGAGGAGTCGAACTGAGCTTCGATGTCACCGATGTTGAACGTGATGGCATGTGCCTGGGCGCTGCAACCCAGGGCGACGGCGGCGGCCAGCGTGTGCGGCCGGAAGATTCCGCGCATTGTTCTTGTTGTCATGCGGCTCTCCAGAGCGGGTCTTGGGAGGCCTCATGCTAATCAGCCGCAACCGGCGCCATAACTGCCTGAACGGGCGATTTCACCTATCACCCGAGTGGGTGATAGGGCTGCTGGGAAGGGACGCTGAAGAGGGGTGTGTCGTAGGCGTTTCGAGGTGGGCGCCGAGGATTGCTACCTGGGGTTACAGGGGACCTCAATCCAGCCCCGCTTCAGTTCGATACTGGCGGGCAGCGTCCACCAGCCAGTCGCGGAAGGCCCCCAGGGCGGCGGATTCGAGCTTGCGTTCGGGGATGATCAGGTAATAGGCCTTGTCGCTGCGGAAACTGTGGGGGTGGGCCACCATCAGGCGGCCGTCGGCCAGTTCACGCTGGATCAGGAAGGGCGGAATCAACGCCACGCCCATCTCGTGCATGGCGGCCTGGGCCAACATCGAGAAGAGTTCGTAACGCGGCCCACTGAGGTCGCGGGCGACGTTCATTCCAAGAGAGCTGAACCACTGGCGCCAGGCGTAGGGGCGGGTGGTCTGCTGCAGCAGTGGCAGGCGGGCGATGGATTCGGCATCCAGGCTACCGCGCCCTTCCAGTAACGCCGGGCTGCACACCGGCACCGAGTTTTCGTGCATCAGGAAGTCAGCGCGAGTCCCTGACCATTCGGCATCGCCAAAATAAAGGGCGGCATCGAAGTCGGTGTCGGCAAAGAGGAAGGGACGAGTGCGGTTGGTCAAGTTGACCGTGACTTCCGGGTGCAGACGCTGGAAATCCTTCAGTCGAGGTACCAGCCACTGGGTGCCGAAGGTGGGAACGATGGCCAGCTCCACTGTCATCGCGCCCTGCTGGCCCATCACGGCGAGGGTATCGCGCTCCACCGCATCGAGCTGGGTGGCGATACGGCGAGAGTAGGCCAGACCAGCCTCGGTCAGTTTTACCCCGCGCCGTGAGCGGCGGAACAGCTCCAGGCCGAGGAATTCCTCCAACCCGGCAATCTGCCGGCAGATGGCGCTCTGGGTCAGTGCCAGCTCGTCGGCCGCCCTGGTGAAGCTCTGATGGCGGGCGGCGGATTCGAAGGCGATCAGGGCGGCGGTGCTGGGGATCTTCCGACGCATACTGTACCTCTGTGGCACAAGTGGTGGCTGTAAATAGCGTGGTATGGCGTTTCGGAGTGAGAAATTAGCACAACAGCATGCGAAATCCTCGTTTGTCTGATCCGGCCTAGGCTGTCTAGGATGCGTCAACACTGATAAGGCAGGGTCCCGCGATGGCCCAGCCCCTGATTCCCGCTTACCGAGGACACTCCCCATGGCCGCCAAAGCAAGCTTCAACTGGATCGACCCGCTCCTGCTGGACCAGCAGCTCAACGAGGAAGAGCGCATGGTACGTGACAGCGCCCAGCAATTCGCTGCTGACAAGCTGGCTCCGCGAGTCCTGGAAGCCTTCCGTCATGAGCAGACCGATCCGGCGATCTTCCGCGAGATGGGCGAGACCGGCCTGCTCGGTGCGACCATTCCGGAAGCCTACGGTGGCAGCGGGCTCAACTACGTGTGCTACGGCTTGATTGCCCGTGAAGTGGAGCGTGTGGACTCTGGCTACCGCTCGATGATGAGCGTGCAGTCCTCCCTGGTGATGGTGCCGATCTACGAATTTGGCAACGAAGCCACCAAGCAGAAGTACCTGCCGAAACTGGCCAGTGGCGAATACATCGGTTGCTTCGGCCTGACCGAGCCGAACCACGGTTCCGACCCGGGTTCGATGATCACCCGCGCCAAGAAGGTCGACGGCGGCTACCGCCTGACCGGTAGTAAGATGTGGATCACCAACAGCCCAATCGCCGATGTCTTCGTGGTCTGGGCCAAGGACGATGCCGGCGAGATCCGCGGCTTCGTGCTCGAGAAGGGCTGGCAGGGCCTGTCCGCTCCGGTGATTCATGGCAAAGTCGGTCTGCGCGCCTCCATCACCGGCGAGATCGTGATGGACAACGTCTTCGTACCGGAAGAGAACGCCTTCCCGGACGTGCGCGGCCTGCGCGGTCCGTTCACCTGCCTGAACTCTGCTCGCTACGGTATTTCCTGGGGTGCGCTGGGTGCCGCCGAAGCCTGCTGGCATACCGCCCGCCAGTACGTGCTGGACCGCAACCAGTTCGGTCGCCCGCTGGCCGCCAATCAGCTGATCCAGAAGAAACTGGCCGACATGCAGACCGAGATCACGCTGGCCCTGCAAGGTTGTCTGCGCCTGGGCCGGATGAAGGACGAGGGCACCGCTGCGGTGGAAATTACCTCGATCATGAAGCGCAACTCCTGCGGCAAGGCCCTGGATATCGCCCGCATGGCGCGTGACATGCTGGGCGGCAACGGTATCTCCGACGAGTTCGGCGTGGCACGTCACCTGGTCAACCTGGAAGTGGTGAATACCTACGAGGGGACCCACGACGTCCACGCACTGATCCTCGGTCGCGCGCAGACCGGCATCCAGGCGTTCTTCTGATCCTCGACCGGTTCTCTCCTTTATATAGAAGGGAGGACCGGGTCCTTTCGCGAATCCAGGTGATCCCATGGCCGGTGCTCTCTCCCATATCCGTGTGCTCGACCTCTCCCGCGTACTGGCTGGCCCTTGGGCCGGTCAGATCCTCGCGGACCTGGGGGCCGAGGTCATCAAGGTCGAACGTCCGGGCTCGGGCGACGACACCCGCGCCTGGGGGCCACCTTTCCTCAAGGGCTCCGACGGTCGTGATACCAGCGAGGCGGCTTACTTCCTCGCGGCCAACCGTAACAAGCAGTCGGTAACCGTCGACTTCACCCGTACCGAGGGTCAGGAGCTGGTTCGCGAACTGGCGGCGAAGTCCGACATCCTCATCGAGAACTTCAAAGTGGGTGGGCTGGCGGCTTATGGGTTGGACTATGAATCGCTGAAGGCTATCAACCCGCGCCTCATTTATTGCTCCATCACCGGCTTCGGTCAGTCCGGCCCTTATGCCAAGCGCGCGGGCTACGACTTCATGATCCAGGGGCTGGGTGGGCTGATGAGCATCACCGGGCGCTCTGATCAAGAAGACGGTGCCGGCCCGGTCAAGGTGGGGGTGGCCCTGACCGACATCCTTACCGGGCTCTATTCCTCCGTGGCCATCCTGGCTGCACTGGCCTCGAGGGAGATCGGCGGCAAGGGTCAACACATCGACATGGCGCTGCTGGATGTTCAGGTGGCATGCCTGGCGAACCAGGCGATGAACTACCTGACGACGGGGAATCCGCCACGGCGGCTTGGCAATGCTCATCCAAACATCGTGCCCTATCAGGACTTCCCGACAGCGGATGGCGATTTCATCCTCACCGTGGGTAACGACAGTCAGTTCCGCAAGTTTTGCGAGGTCGCCGGTCATCGGGAGTGGGCGGACGACCCGCGTTTTTCAAGCAACAAGGCACGAGTCGCTCATCGTGCCGAGCTGATTCCCATGATCCGACAGGCCACCGTCTTCAAGACCACGGCTGAATGGGTTAGCGCATTGGAAGAAGTCGGCGTGCCCTGTGGTCCGATCAACGACTTGGCGGCGGTCTTCACCGATCCTCAAGTGCTGGCGCGGGGTCTCCGGGTCGAACTCGAGCATCCGTTGGCGGGTGTGTTGCCACAGGTGGCCAGCCCATTGCGCCTATCCGATACCCCCGTTGAGTACCGCATGCCTCCACCGCTTCTCGGCGAACACACCCAGGACGTGCTGCAGCGCGTGCTCGGACTGGCGGCGGAACAGGTGGAGGCGTTGCGCAAAGCAGAGGTTATCTAGCCCTTCTTACATAGGCACGAGAAAGACGCTGAAGATAATTTCAATTAAGTGTTGACGGCAGAATCTGCATCCCTATAATGCGCACCTCTTCCGGCGCAGTC
>NZ_JASATC010000081.1:0-5107 GCF_038440135.1 Pseudomonas sp. OTU5201
CCCCCCCCCCCCCCCCCCCCCCCCCCCCGACCATCAGGCCAAGAGCAATGCTGGTCCAGACGATGGAGAGTCCGGCCTGCACCAGCATCGAGTCGAGCTGCGTCTCCAATTGGTACGGCACACCGCCCCAGTGGTGGGCGCAGCGGAACACCGCCGCGGTGGCCAGGGCGAACAGCGACACCCCGGCCACTCCCTGCGCAAGCCAGGCTGGTGGCGTGATCAGGCCGAACTGCGGCAAGCAATCACGCAGCCAGAGGCAGACGCCGAGCAACGCGAACAGCAGCCCCAGTTCCAGCGGGTTGAGCAGCGGCAGATAGGGCAGCGGTTCGGCAGCGCCGTTGCTCCAGGCGTTGGCTATCCAGAACCAGGCAAGCATCAGCAGCGCCAGCGGCAGCGATGCCCAAAGGCGGTACTCCTGTGGGTAGGCGGCGACCGGCCACGGCAGACGCGGTCGCAGCGCCACCAACAGCAGCCAGGCGCTCGGCAACAGCGCCCAGCCCAGCCATCGCCAGGCGTTGTACTGCTCGGACAACAGCATCAGCAGGTAACGCAGCTCCAGCGCCAGTACGCCGAGCAGCAACCAGCAACCCAGCACATGGGCAGCACTGCGCGCACCGGCCGGCAACAGACCGTCGAGCCGTCGCAGGGCCAGCAGGTGAACCACGAACAGCGCACTCCAGCCGGCCCAGCCAAGCTGCGCCGCCGGGTGATACTGCGGCGTCCAGGCAACCGCCAGCGCCATCACCCCCGTCGGAGCCAGCACCAGGCAAAGCAAGGCCAGCGCGCGCCATTGCTCACGCCCTGCCAGCCAGGTGGTGAAGGCCACGCTGGCGGCGGCCAGTAGCAATGCCAGCGGCACCTGCCTCCCGGGCTCCACGAAGCGGCCGATTTCCGCCAGCCAGGCCAGCGCCCACCAGCCGGCACTCCAGGCCAGCAGCAACTGCGCCAGGTGCGCCAGGCTGAGCCCCGCCATGGCCGCGTCGACACGCGCCACGCGCTGCAGGCGCCAGGCCCCGATAAAGGCCGCCATGGCCAGCACCGCTGGCGTCCAGAAGTCGGCATGGGCCAGCGGCCGCAAGCCTTCGCCACTCAGCTCGCCCAGCAGCAGCGGGCTGACCGCGAGGAAGCTCATACCCGCCAGCAACTGCAAGAGCAGGCCGAACCAGAATGCCGCGCGCTGCTGCAAGTAGAGGCTGAGCCAGAGGATCAACAGCCCGCTGCCCGCCCAGACCGCACCAGCCGTGCGCCAGGGCAGGACGAACAGCACCGCCAGGTTGACGAAGGCCAGCCCCGCCAACAGCACCAACGACAGGCCGCGCAACAGGCGTGCGTCGCTGCGCGCCAGTGGGTGGCGTGCCGTCAGCAGCATGCCGGCAATCAGCGCAAGGCCGATCAGCGAGGCCACCATCAGCCCGCGCCAGCCCTGCACATTGCCACTGCCCAGGCCCGTGCCATCCAGATCGAGGAGGAAGATGGCCCCGCCGAGCAACTGCACCGCAAACGCACTGAACAGGAAGGTGCGCGACCCCAGCCGCAGCCCAACGAAGAGAGTCGCCAGACCGGCCAGGGCCCAAGCGATGGCCGTGCCTTCGGCGGCAAGCGCAAGCGGCGCCATCAGGTAAAGGAATGCCAGGCCGGCGCTGGCCAGCGCCGGCAGGCAGCGGCGTTCCAGGTCGGTGGCGGCCTCGATGGGCGCCAGGCGCAGCTGCCAGAAGCTGAACAGCAGCGCCGCGCCCAGCATCAGGGCGCCCAAGGGCGAGCCGTCCAGCAGGGTCTCGCCCCCCACGTCCAACCCACCGAGGAAAGCCAGGGCTGCGCCGAACTGCAGCAGCAGGGCGAAGGCCCGCGCCAACGGTCGGCCCTGGCGCAGGCCCAGCCAGTAGATGCCGGCGCCCTCCACCGCCCAGGCGGCAGATGTCCAGCGGGCATCCAGCCCCAGCGGAATCGCCAGGCTGCCGAACACCACGCCCAGCGCCAGGCAGGTTTCCACCAGCAGCAGCGCGCGTCCAGCAGTGCGGCCGGCAAGGACTCGTGCCAGCACGATGTAGAACAACCCCAGGGCGAGGGCGCTGAAGGCGGCACCGAACTCGATATGGCGGATCAACGCCACCTGCAGGCCGAAACCAATGATGGGCGGACCGAACAGCACGGTGCCGTCCACCGTATCGCCCTGGCGTGCCGACCAGCGCAGTAATTCGCCGCGCTCTTCGGGCGCGTCCGCCGCGTCCGCCAGCTTGCGCCGGGCGAACAGCAGGCCGATGCCCACGTACATCAGGAAGAACAACACCAGGAAGGGTTCGGTGCTGGCGAAGAGCTCCGGACGGTACGAGCGCAGGCCCCAGGCAAAGCCGATGCCGAAGGTCCCGACGAAACCGATCAGATTGAGCAGCCGCCAGGCCTTGAACCAGGCAATCGCGAAGATGCCGGCGTTGAGCAGGGCGAAGTAGCTGAACAGCGCCACATGGTTGCCGCTGCCGCTGGACGTGAGGATCGGCGCGGCGAAACCGCCCAGTGCTGCAGCGGCGGCCAGGCCGAGTGCATCCTGGGCCACGGCGAGGATGGCAGAGAACAGGGTGACCGCCACCAGCAGGCCGAAGGCCATCGTCGGATCCAGCAGCGGATGCAGGCGCATGGCAGCGAACACCGTCAGGTAGAGCACGGCAATACCGGCGCCCTGGAGCATCAGCCCGTAGTTCGGATTGCGTCGGCGTAGCCACCAGCCAAGGCCGAGCAAGGTAATAGCCGCCAGGGCTACCCCGGCATAGCGCAGTTCGATGGGAACAACCATGCCTTCAGTGGCATAGCGCAACAGGAAGGCCAGGCCCAGGAAGAGCAGCACCACCCCAACCCGCAACACGGTGTTGCCGCCGAACAGCCAGTTGCGGGCGGCGGCAAAACCCCGCCCGAGCAGCGAGGGTTCGCGGGGTTTGGGCGGGCTTGGGGGGGCTTTGCGAGGAGCGCTGGGGCGCGCTTCACGTCCCCAGGCATCGGCGGGCGGGACAGCCGCCGGCGCGGGCTTCGGCTCCGCAGCGGCAACCGGTTCGGCCAGCACCTCGGCAGGCAACTCCCAGACCAGCTCGGAATCGTCGTCGGGCACCGCTTCGGGCGCGCGCTCAGCCGGGGCCACCTCGGGTTGGGTAACGGGGGGTGGCGCCTCTGCAGCTGGCTGCGCCTTGCCCTGCTCCACCTTGAGCAGGCGCTCATGGATGGCCTGGGTGCCTTTGTCGAAACGGGCGGCGAAGCTGGCCTGCGCCTTACGCAACTCGGCGTTCTCCCGCGCCAGCCCCTGGAGGCGAATGGCCTGGCCCAACCCCAGGCCCATAAGGCCTCCGAGCAGGGCACCCGTGACGCTTTCATCAATCCCGGCCCCGAAGGCCAGGCCAACCAGCATGAAGATCCATTGCATGCAGCGTTTTCTCGGATGATTGAGCACATTGGGGCCGCATCCATCGCGGCCGCGACCAGCCGGACGCTACAGGAGAACGGGCGTCGACCCAATAGAGACGCCTGAGTCCTGGATCACGGACACAGAAGATTCCTACAGCCCCACGCGATATCGACACAAATCTGGCGAGACAAAGGGAAATTTCGCGTTCCCCGACGGGAAACTGTTCACTTTTTCACCGACATCGCTATGATGCCCGCCCTTCTCCCCCTAGCCTGTTCGCCGACCATGAAGACCATGATGATCGTCGGTGCCGACCTTGACCGGACGGACACCTGGATCAAATACGAAAAGACCATGTGCCACGCCTGCGCCTCCAGCTGCTGCACCATGCCGGTCGAAACGCGTCTGAGCGACCTGATCCGCCTGGAGCTGGTCGCCGAGTTCGAGCGCGGCGAGCCGCCGAAGAACATTGCGAAAAGGCTGATGAAGGACGGCGTGGTGGAGCGCTTCAACCAGAAGTCCGGCATCTTCACCCTCACCCGCATGGGCAACAACGACTGCTACTTCCTCGACCGCAAGAGCCGTCTGTGCACCGTCTACGACAAGCGCCCGGAAACCTGCCGCAACCATCCTCGCATCGGTCCGCGCCCCGGCTACTGCGCCTTCAAGCCGAAGGACTGAACCCCCGGCTTCGGCGCTAGCGGGTCATCTTCTTCACGAAGACCACCACGAACAGCGCCATGGTGAAGCTGCCGACGAACGCCTCGAAGGCCGCCAATGGCCGCGACAGGCCCAGCGGCGCGATGTCGCCATAACCGAGGGTGGTGAAGGTCACTACGCTGAAGTACATGCAGGCCGCCAGCTCCATCAGGTTGGTCAGTACGTCCTGGTCCGGGGAGAAGGCCAGCGGCACGTCGCCGTGGTGGATGCCCGCCAGAAAATAGAGCAGGGCGAAAAACAGCATGAAGCCCACCGAAAACAGCACCACCCGCAACGGCTGCTCGCCGTAACCGCAAAACAGATCGACCATCCACGAGAAAAAGCGATGCCCGGACCAGCGCGGCATCTGCAGCCGGCGCATGACCATCTCGCGATAGAAGAAGCGCCCCGCCTGCTCGAACAACCCGGCCTGCTCCAGGTGAAGGCGCAGGTTGCGATAGACCTCTTCGGCCTGCTGCAACAAATCGAACATCAGCTCCCGTTGCCCGGCCTTGCGTGCCGCACGCGCCTGACGCTCCTGCTGCACCTGCTCGCCCCACACCACGTTGTCCAGGCGTGCGCCGTCGAGCTTCACCCCCAGCAGATTGGCATCGCGCAGATCCGCGCAATGCAGGTTGGCATCACGCAGGTCGGCCTTCATCAGTGAAGCGCCGCGCAGGTTGATCGCAAACAGGTGCGCACCGCGCAGGTCGGCGCGGTAGAGATCACTGCCGGACAAGTCATAGCCGACGGCGCTGCCACGGTGCACCAGATCGACGCCAGCCAACTGGCACTTCTTCAGGCAAAACCCCCGCATCGGCGCGCCACTGCGTGCCCGCGCCTCAAGTGCAGGGGTGAGTTCGGGCGCTTCCGATTTGTCCTGCTTGGCATCCCGCCAGAAATCGTCCTCAGGGCGGATGTCGAGCATGTTGGCAAACCCAGGGTACGGATTTTCAGCCTAGCCCAAAGCCCCAGAGATCGCGCCGCATCAGCGTCGACACACTGTGGGGGCGATTTCAA
>NZ_JASATC010000082.1:0-4800 GCF_038440135.1 Pseudomonas sp. OTU5201
AGTGCTACGTCAGCCGCTCCGGCTACACCGGCGAAGACGGTTACGAGATTTCCGTGCCCGTGGCCCAGGCCGAAGCCCTGGCGCGCACCCTGCTGGCCCAGCCGGAAGTCCAGCCCATTGGCCTGGGCGCCCGCGACTCCCTGCGCCTGGAAGCCGGCCTGTGCCTCTACGGCCATGACATGAGCAGCGCCACCACGCCGATCGAAGCCAGCCTGACCTGGGCCATCTCCAAGGCCCGCCGCGCCGACGGCCTGCGCGCCGGCAACTTCCCCGGTGCCGGTACGGTCTTTGCCCAACAGCGCGACGGCGTCCCCAGCAAGCGCGTCGGCCTGCTGCCCCAGGAACGCGTACCGGTTCGCGAAGGTGCCGAGATCGTCGATGCCGACGGTGCGGTAATCGGCCGCGTCTCCAGCGGCGGATTTGGCCCGAGCCTCGGAGCCCCGGTCGCGATGGGTTACGTCGCGACCAGCCATGCCGCCCTGGACAGCGAGGTCTGGGCCCTGGTGCGCGGCAAGCGTGTCGCGATGAAAGTGGCCAAGACCCCCTTCGTGCCTCAGCGCTACTACCGCGGCTGAATCAGCATCCCTCGACTGCCCCGTTTCGGCGGGGCCTTGAAGGGTGGAGACGACAGTCTCTGCCCTTTTTCTTTGCACGGCGCCGTGCACAGACCGTTTCTTAAAAAATCCCGATAAACCACTGAAATAAATAGCCTTTTGTAATTCATTCGAGCGACACATTCCCGTCATCAACCGGTCATCCGCCACAGGCAGATTCTCTGCTCCACTTTCCTGGGGAGGACCTCCGATGAACGACAAGAAGAACCTGATCAAACCCCTGGTTGCCGCCTTGCTGGCCGCCACTCTCAGCGCCTGTGCCATGCAGGCCCCGGCCCCCGCCAAGCCGGTAGCCCTGGATAACGAAGACTGGTATCAGATCCGCACAGAGAAAGAACTGTTCGTCTTCGACGACTACGCCACCTACCGGGACTACGTGAAGAGCGGCACTGCACCGATCAAACAGAACACCGGCAAGCAGGACGGCTTCGGTCGCAACATCGTCTTGATCCTGAAATCCGCCGACCAGGGCAAGGATGCGAAAACGCTATCTGCCCAGCGCTTCCTCGATGTCAGCCTGCCGCCCGCCCAGCCCTTCTATGGCGAACTGCGTGACGAAGAAGGCGTCATCTTCGTGTTCAGCCGCTACGGCGACATGATGGACATGTACAAGATTGGCGAACCTACCTTCAGCTACGTCGACATCGGCGGCGGCCCCGAGGGACAGCGCGTGGTGTACGTCCTGGGCAAGGAAGAACCCAAGCCGGTCAAGCAGATCGCCCTGTTCCACGACAAGTACAAGTAACGCCCCCGGAGCGACCGGAACTCGCCCTCCTTTCCGGTCGCCTCCACCCCGCTCCAACCGCTCTACCGCCTGCCCTCCAAAGCAGGCCGCCCGTCTTCGTGAAATATTTTGATACATTCAGCGCTGTACCTAGTGCCAGATGCCACTAGCCACCACAAGCGACGAATTATTGTCATTTCGCCAATTGCGCTCGCTAAGTGAGAGGTCTTTAGTCGAGTTATTGGCGCTTAGGCTGCGCGATCAAATTTTTTGGCGGCCTGCACCTTCGTGCAAACGGATGGGGAAAACGAGCTTTGGAGCACTGCATCCAGGGCAGGCCGTTTGCGCGGGTTCGTGGTGGGGAGGTGGAGTACACCCATGAAAGGTAAAAATCCTGGAAAAGCCAAAAACAAGAAAGACAGGTTGGCGGACGGATCGCGGCGCGACTTTCTCAAGCTTTCCGCTGCCGCTGTAGCCGCGCCAGCCCTGCTGCGCACCTCTCAAAGCGAAGCTGCGGCGCCGATATTGCCGCCCAGCCCACCCACGACCCCCTGGGTGATGCAACTGCCCAACCAGATTGTGCCCGCGGCCAGCGTGCCTTACCTCAATCCCGCACCTACCGAACTGGCCAATGTCGCCGGTGGCGAAGCCGGGCGGGGACCGCACCAGTTCTGGGCCCGGTTTCGCCCCAACGCCGAGTACTACGAGCTGCGCGCCAAGGAAACGCCCAACTGGGTCTTCAATCCGGCCTATCCGGCGCAGAAAGTCTGGACCTATCGTGCGGCCAATACCCCGGCGAACGAGTTCAGTGCGACCGTCATGACCCACTACGGCCACCCGATGATCTGCCGCATCTACAACGACCTGCCAGCCAACCATACGGGCTTCGGCACGCCGGAAATCTCCACCCACTTGCACAACCTGCACGCAGGCTCGGAGAGCGACGGCTTTCCCGGTGACTACTACAGCGCAACCAAGGCCGGGCCAACCCTGACTGCCAAGGGCAAATTCAAGGACCACCTCTATCCCAACGCCTATGCCGGTTTCAACACCCCGCCCAACAGTCTGGGTGACTACCGCGAAGCCCTGGGCACGCTCTTCTACCACGACCACACCCTGGACTTCACATCGTCCAATCTCTATCGGGGCCTGGTGGGTTTCTACCTGCTCTACGATCACCTGGATTCGGGTAATGAGGCTGACCCGACGCCGGGAGCGCTGCGCCTGCCCAGCCATCCCTACGACTACCCACTGGCCTTCGCCGACCGTCGCTTCGACGCCACCGGCAGGCTCTATTACGACGAGATAAACCCCGAAGGTGTGCTGGGTGACAAGGTACTGGTCAACGGCATGATCGAGCCGGTGCTGAAAGTCGCCGCGCGACGCTATCGCTTCCGCTTGCTGAATGCCGGGCCGAGCCTGTTCTATGCCTTCTCGCTGGTCAACCCGAACAACATCAAGCAGAACTTCACCTACATCGGCAACGACGGCAACCTGCTGCCCAAGCCGCTGCTCAACCAGCAGAGCATTACCCTTGGCGTTGCCGAACGCGCCGACATAGTGGTCGACTTTTCCAAGTACGTGGTGGGCACCACGCTCTATCTGGTCAACCGCATGCGCCAGGAAGAGACCCGCGGCCCCAAGGACATCAAGGAGCCCGGCGTCCGTGTGCTGAAGATAGTGGTGGACCGCTGGCCAACCGCCCAGGACCTCAGCCAGGTACCCGCGAATCTACGTCCTCTGCCGCCAGTGACCCCGGCTGAGATCGCCGCCGCCCCGGTGCGCCGCTTCGTCTTCGAGCGCTCCAACAACATGTGGGTGATCAATGGGCAGTTCGTCAACGTCAATGCGCCTCGCTTCAATGTGCCCCAAGGTCGCGGAGAGATCTGGGAGCTGATCAATATCGACAACGGCTGGTCACACCCCATCCATATGCACCTGGAGGAAGGCCGCATCATCTCGCGAATGCGCAACGGTCAGCAGTTGCCGATCCCTGCCCATGAACTGGGTCGAAAGGACGTCTACACGATCAACAAGAACGAGACCATTCGCGTCTTCATCCGCTTCAGGGACTACAAGGGCAAGTACGTCATGCACTGCCACAACCTGATCCATGAAGACCACGCGATGATGCTGCGCTTCGACGTCGTATGACGGCGGAGGGAGGACTTTTCATGAACACACGCAGAAACCTTATTGTCGGCCTGGGTGCCGGCCTCTTCGGGCTAGCCGCCCTGGGAGCCATGGGCGCCTCCACCGAGCGCCAGCCAATGGCTCGCTCGGGCAACGCCAGGTTCCCCAACCCAACGCTATTCACTCATCAGGGCAGGAAGGTTCAGTTCTATGAAGAACTGATACGCGGCAAGGTGGTAGTGCTCAACATGATGTACGCCAGCTGCGGCCGGAACTGCCCTACCGCAACCGCCAACCTGCGCAAGGTCCAGCAGATGCTCGGTGAGCGGGTGGGACGGGAGGTCTTCATGTACTCCATCACCCTGCAGCCCGAGCTGGACCAACCGCGCCACCTGCAGGAATACGTCGACAAGTTCCACATCGGCCCTGGCTGGGAATACCTCACCGGTGACCCGCAGGACATTCTCGACCTGCGCTACGCCCTGGGCTTCTACGACGTGGATCCGCTGGTGGATGGCAACCAGCTCAACCACACCGGAATGGTGCGAATTGGCTACGAGCCCATTGGCCGCTGGACGATGGCACCAGCGCTGACTGATCCGGAGCACATCCTCTCGGCAATCAACCATGTCGACCCCCGGGTCGAGCTCACCGGCTGGGGCATGCAGCCCCAGGAGTCCTGAGCAGCCTGGCGGCCTCCGGGAGCACCCGGAGGCCGGGTGGTGTATGATGCGCGCCTCCGGCCCGCTCGCGGGCCAAGCCCGCACAGAGCAGAACCAGCATGACCAGCCAAGACCTCGATCAGGCCGAAGCCCAAACCCAGGAAAACCCGGACGCAGCTGCCATCACAGCCGAGCCGGCCAAGCCGAAGAAACAGAACGTCCCCTACTACCAGACCCTCAAGGGTTACGACCGAGGCCAGCGCCCCGGTCCCGCGCCACGCGGCTCGCGCCGGTCCATGGGCAAGCGCTGACACACTGCCCCCAAGGCGACTGATCAGCCTCCGCCCGCGAACCGAAGCGTTTCGCGGGCGGAGCTCGCTCCCACCAAGCCCCGCTCTAGAACGGACCTTTCGGCCCAATCTGGCTTATCCCCTCGTTACGTTGCACCCACTCGCATCGAAAAAATCGATTATGCCAATTTGAGGAAAAAGCCTTTCCACTCTGCGCAATAGCGCTCTCAAAAAATTCGTAAATCATTGTTTTTAATGGAACATCTACAATTATCACCCGCGTCGATGGTAACCATCACGCAGGATCACTTCTTGATCGAAATCGCATCAGTAACATGGGCCCCGTAGACAAATTTTCCCCCTCACCGAGGTGCCCA
>NZ_JASATC010000083.1:0-3226 GCF_038440135.1 Pseudomonas sp. OTU5201
AGACAAACCCCCGACCCGCTTACGCGGATCGGGGGTTTGGGATAGAAGCTTGACGATGACCTACTCTCACATGGAGAAGCTCCACACTACCATCGGCGATGCGTCGTTTCACTGCTGAGTTCGGGATGGGATCAGGTGGTTCCAACGCTCTATGGTCGTCAAGCAATTCGGTTGGGGCATCGTCTGGGACGCTACCCCGAATCAGGTATGTGACAGTCTGTTTTTGCGGTTCAGGCCAATTTTCGGTCTGTCGACTTCAACCAGTCGCACCCACAATCACCAGATTGTTTGGGTGTTATATGGTCAAGCCTCACGGGCAATTAGTATTGGTTAGCTCAACGCCTCACAGCGCTTACACACCCAACCTATCAACGTCGTAGTCTTCGACGGCCCTTTAGGGGATTCAAGATCCCAGTGAGATCTCATCTTGAGGCGAGTTTCCCGCTTAGATGCTTTCAGCGGTTATCTCTTCCGAACATAGCTACCCGGCAATGCCACTGGCGTGACAACCGGAACACCAGAGGTTCGTCCACTCCGGTCCTCTCGTACTAGGAGCAGCCCCTCTCAAATCTCAAACGTCCACGGCAGATAGGGACCGAACTGTCTCACGACGTTCTAAACCCAGCTCGCGTACCACTTTAAATGGCGAACAGCCATACCCTTGGGACCGGCTTCAGCCCCAGGATGTGATGAGCCGACATCGAGGTGCCAAACACCGCCGTCGATATGAACTCTTGGGCGGTATCAGCCTGTTATCCCCGGAGTACCTTTTATCCGTTGAGCGATGGCCCTTCCATACAGAACCACCGGATCACTAAGACCTACTTTCGTACCTGCTCGACGTGTCTGTCTCGCAGTCAAGCGCGCTTTTGCCTTTATACTCTACGACCGATTTCCGACCGGTCTGAGCGCACCTTCGTACTCCTCCGTTACTCTTTAGGAGGAGACCGCCCCAGTCAAACTGCCCACCATACACTGTCCTCGATCCGGATGACGGACCAGAGTTAGAACCTCAAGCATGCCAGGGTGGTATTTCAAGGATGGCTCCACGAGAACTGGCGTCCTCGCTTCAAAGCCTCCCACCTATCCTACACAAGCAGGCTCAAAGTCCAGTGCAAAGCTACAGTAAAGGTTCACGGGGTCTTTCCGTCTAGCCGCGGATACACTGCATCTTCACAGCGATTTCAATTTCACTGAGTCTCGGGTGGAGACAGCGCCGCCATCGTTACGCCATTCGTGCAGGTCGGAACTTACCCGACAAGGAATTTCGCTACCTTAGGACCGTTATAGTTACGGCCGCCGTTTACCGGGGCTTCGATCAAGAGCTTCGCTTGCGCTAACCCCATCAATTAACCTTCCGGCACCGGGCAGGCGTCACACCCTATACGTCCACTTTCGTGTTTGCAGAGTGCTGTGTTTTTAATAAACAGTCGCAGCGGCCTGGTATCTTCGACCGGCATGGGCTTACGCAGTAAATGCTTCACCCTCACCGGCGCACCTTCTCCCGAAGTTACGGTGCCATTTTGCCTAGTTCCTTCACCCGAGTTCTCTCAAGCGCCTTGGTATTCTCTACCCAACCACCTGTGTCGGTTTGGGGTACGGTTCCTAGTTATCTGAAGCTTAGAGGCTTTTCCTGGAAGCATGGCATCAACCACTTCGCGTTCTAAAAGAACGCTCGTCATCAGCTCTCGGCCTTGAACACCCGGATTTGCCTAAGTGTTCGGCCTACCACCTTAAACTTGGACAACCAACGCCAAGCTGGCCTAGCCTTCTCCGTCCCCCCATCGCAATAACTAGAAGTACGGGAATATTAACCCGTTTCCCATCGACTACGCATTTCTGCCTCGCCTTAGGGGCCGACTCACCCTGCGTCGATTAACGTTGCGCAGGAACCCTTGGTCTTTCGGCGTGGGTGTTTTTCACACCCATTGTCGTTACTCATGTCAGCATTCGCACTTCTGATACCTCCAGCAAGCTTCTCAACTCACCTTCACAGGCTTACAGAACGCTCCTCTACCGCTCGTCTTACGACGAACCCGTAGCTTCGGTGTGTAGTTTGAGCCCCGTTACATCTTCCGCGCAGGCCGACTCGACTAGTGAGCTATTACGCTTTCTTTAAAGGGTGGCTGCTTCTAAGCCAACCTCCTAGCTGTCTAAGCCTTCCCACATCGTTTCCCACTTAACTACAACTTTGGGACCTTAGCTGACGGTCTGGGTTGTTTCCCTTTTCACGACGGACGTTAGCACCCGCCGTGTGTCTCCCACGCTGACACTTCCAGGTATTCGGAGTTTGCATCGGTTTGGTAAGTCGGGATGACCCCCTAGCCGAAACAGTGCTCTACCCCCTGGAGTGATACGTGAGGCGCTACCTAAATAGCTTTCGAGGAGAACCAGCTATCTCCGAGCTTGATTAGCCTTTCACTCCGATCCACAGGTCATCCGCTAACTTTTCAACGGTAGTCGGTTCGGTCCTCCAGTCAGTGTTACCTAACCTTCAACCTGCCCATGGATAGATCGCCCGGTTTCGGGTCTATACCCAGCGACTAAACGCCCTATTAAGACTCGCTTTCGCTACGCCTCCCCTATTCGGTTAAGCTCGCCACTGAATATAAGTCGCTGACCCATTATACAAAAGGTACGCAGTCACCTAACAAAGTAGGCTCCCACTGCTTGTACGCATACGGTTTCAGGTTCTATTTCACTCCCCTCTCCGGGGTTCTTTTCGCCTTTCCCTCACGGTACTGGTTCACTATCGGTCAGTCAGTAGTATTTAGCCTTGGAGGATGGTCCCCCCATATTCAGACAAAGTTTCACGTGCTCCGTCCTACTCGATTTCACTTCCTGGACCCTTTCGCGTACGGGGCTATCACCCACTATGGCCGCACTTTCCAGAGCGTTCCGCTAAAATCCAAGAAGCTTAAGGGCTAATCCCCGTTCGCTCGCCACTACTAAGGGAATCTCGGTTGATTTCTGTTCCTCAGGGTACTTAGATGTTTCAGTTCCCCTGGTTCGCCTCTTGCACCTATGGATTCAGTACAAGATACCTAGGTTATCCTAGGTGGGTTCCCCCATTCAGAGATCTCCGGATCAAAGTCTGTTTGCCGACTCCCCGAAGCTTATCGCAGGCTACCACGTCTTTCATCGCCTCTGACTGCCAAGGCATCCACCGTATGCGCTTCTTCACTTGACCATATAACCCCAAGCAATCTGCCTGTGATCATAGGGG
>NZ_JASATC010000084.1:0-3053 GCF_038440135.1 Pseudomonas sp. OTU5201
GAACTTTTCTTTAGCCATCGAGAACGTCTCCCATCAAGAGTTGAGCGAGTTACGCAACCATTAAAACAAAGGCAGATATTCTCATATCTGCCTTTGTTAAGATGGAGCTCATGAGCGGATTTGAACCGCTGACCTCACCCTTACCAAGGGTGTGCTCTACCAGCTGAGCTACATGAGCCAAACACATTACGACAACAGCAAACCTGGAGCGGGTAGCGGGAATCGAACCCGCATCATCAGCTTGGAAGGCTGAGGTTCTACCACTGAACTATACCCGCGGAGCCTGCAGCTCTCGCTTTAAATCTGGTGGAGGGGGAAGGATTCGAACCTTCGAAGTCTATGACGTCAGATTTACAGTCTGATCCCTTTGGCCGCTCGGGAACCCCTCCAAGGGAGGCGGCATTCTCATCTTCTGCCACCCAGCTGTCAAGCTTTTTCTCATTAAAATCTTGAGGTTAGCTTCATTCGACAGCAGCTTCGCAAGACCGCCTTTTGGGCCACCCTGCGAAGCGGGCGCCATTCTATTCAAGCTAACGAGGAGATGCAACACCTTCGCACGGCATAAGTTGATGTTTTAATGCAAAAAAATCCCGGGACAGTTGCTCGAGCAGCGGATCATCAACCAGCCTGCGACTTTCAGCTGCTACGCGCACCCAATAATCACGGTGCGCACGGGACAATTCCCGCATAAAAGGCTCATAGCCGGCATCGCGCAAGCGTTGCATGACGCTCTCTGCAGAATCCATACGAGGGAAGATTCCTAGAGAAATCCCATTGACCAGATCCCCCTGAGTCACGATGTAGCTATCGATCTTCCGCGCCTGAAGCTCCTTGAGCTGACGCAAGGAGGCCTCCCTCGAAGCCAGCGGCGCAAGATAGACCCAATAGTCAGTACCCGCAGCTGCATCAACCGGCTTTACCGCCGAACGTACGTCCAGACTGATCAGGCGCTGCTCCAGCTCGCGAGCCTGCTCCTCACGCTCGAAGCCTCCAAGAAAAAGGCATACGGTCTCTTCGGCCGGCGCGGGGAGCGCAACGCTACGCCTTGGTTGAACCTCACCGGACTCACTGAGCAGACGAATGTCCTGCTGCCCCCCCTTGTATAGCGAAAGCGTCTCCACTTCCTTCGGCCGCAACGGTGCCTGCTGCTGATGCCAGACGTAGTAGAAGAGATTGAGAACCAGGAGAAACAGAAACAACCAACGCATGGATCAACCTCAATGCAATGGACAGGCAATAGCCAAACCAGCAAATACCAAATCAGGCATCACCCTTGCGCGCGGAAGTACATCGCGCACCAAGAGCGCGTCACCGCCAGTAAGAAAGACTTCGAACTCCTCCCCAAGATACTCAGCCGCCAATTGAATTTGAGCTTGGACAAAGCCCCGCAACATCAAAAGACAGCCCCGCTCTACCGCTTCGACGGTCGAGCGCCCGGGAGCCATATCAAGCAAGGCCCGCTCCGCAGCGTCGTCGTCGTAGCGAATGCGCCGGGTATGCGTGCGCAGCTGATTGCGCATGAGGGGCATCCCTGGACAGATAAATCCTCCGAGATGATCCCCATTCCCTGCGACCAGATCCGACGTCACCGCCGTGCCAAGATCGAGAACCAGGCACGGCTTGCGAGCAATGTGATAAGCCCCCAACACGGCAAGCCAGCGATCCAAACCAAGGCGTTGATACTCCGAGTAGCCGTTGCGTACCCCGGCCAGCTCGAGGGCAGGCGACGCAGACGCGCAAGACACTCCGAATGCATCCTGCAGCCGAGCAGTCAGCAAGCGAGTTTCCTCATCGGAACGAACACTGACCAATCGGCAGTGGCGAAGCGCTAATTCAGGCGTCGTCCGCAGCACCGATACCAGCTCTTCGTCCGAACCGACAACACCGCCAACCAGAGTGGCCACTTGCGCACTGTCGATCACACGCCATTTGATAAAGCTGTTACCACAGTCAAGCTCAAGAATCATCACTCAACCTCAAACTGAGCTCTCCACCGCTATAAGCTCGCTCTTCACCATTGACGCTGAGTCGCAAGGCACCCGTGACGTCTATTCCCACGACGCTTCCCTGGATTTTCTGTACACCAGCAATCAGATTCACCTGCTTCCCCTGCCAGAGATGACCACGCTCCCACTCCTCTCGTAGAGCAGAAAAACCCTCCCTCTTATGACGCCCAAGGTAATACTCGAGACGGGCACTCAAGCAACTGACCAACGCGTTTCTGTCTACCAGGACACCAGTATCGATTTGCATGGAAGTCCATGGCTGATCGATTTCCTCTGCAGGCTGCTGCATATTCACGTTGATTCCAATACCAACGACAACATGACAGAGATCAGCCGGATCCCCCAGCAGCTCGAGGAGAACACCCGCGACCTTCCGATTGCCTACCAGCAGGTCGTTTGGCCATTTCAAGCCGGCCGCCGTCAATCCGAATGAATGCAACGTACTTAACACTGCCAAGCCAACCACCAGGCTCAGTCCCTCAAGTTGGCGCGCACCGCCTTCAATACGCAAAGCCAGGCTGTAGTAGACGTTCTGAGCATAAGGACTGACCCATCGACGCCCTCTTCGCCCCCGCCCCTCCGTCTGCCGCTCGGCAATGACCGCGAATGGCGGAGCGAGACCTGCAGACAAGCGCCGCATTACCTCGGCGTTGGTGGAATCCAGCGACTCGAACACATGATGCGACCAAGGAGCACCACTAGCATTCAGAATGCTTCGATCGAGCAGACTCAGCGGACTTTGCAGTCGATAGCCTCGGCCGCGCACTTTGTATACAGAAAGGCCAAGGTCCGTCTCCAGTTGCTGCAGCTGCTTCCAGACCGCACTTCTGCTCACACCGAGGATCTCCCCCAGGGCTTGCCCCGAGTGGAAGCGCCCATCTTGCAGAAGTTTCAATAGAGTCAGCATATACAGGATCCGGCTCACAATGAGGCAGGCATCATATCGATGCACAATCAGGTTGCATAGAAATCCGAGCCAGTCTAGTAACCCAAACCGCCCAGGGAGAAACGCGGACAACGCCATCCCTGTCCAAGCGGTTAGCTTTT
>NZ_JASATC010000085.1:0-3021 GCF_038440135.1 Pseudomonas sp. OTU5201
GGCTTCACGCACATCCTGATCCGAGCCGGCCTGCACACTGCCGACCACCGTGTAATTGGACACATTGATGGTCAGGGTCGTGGTGCTCAGATCACCATCGGCATCGACAATGCTGTAGGTGAAGGTATCGACCGCGCCCGCCAGGCCCGCGGAGTTGGCATGGCTGGTGTAGGTGTAACTGCCGTCGGCATGCAGCACCAGGGTGCCCAGACCGGTATCGATGGGCACGCCGACATCTCCCGAAACCGGGGTCGACGTGTCATTACCGGTACGCACGCCCACCACACCGGTGGTCGGCGACGGACGTCCATCGGCACCGAACACGTCCGCCACCGAGCCCAGACCGCCGCCGCTGACCACATTGCCATTGACGCTGCTGCCTTCGCTGACCGATGCGCCATCGGCCTTCGCCTGCGGCAGATCATCGGCGATCTCGATGGTCACCGTCGCCGAAGCGTTGGCCAGCCCGTCGCCCACATTAATAAGGAAGCCGTCCGTCTCCGGACCAGTGGCATCGGGGGTCGCTTCGGTCAGGGTGTAGCTGAAGCTGTAGGCGCCGTTGCTGTAACCAGTGATCAGTACGGTGCCATGGTCGGTAGTGAAGCTCTGCCCCACCAGGCTGGCGAAGCCACTGGTGGTCAGGTCGACCGTCAGGCTGCCGACGCTCAGGGTCTTCAGGTTGGCCAGCCCGTCGGCATCAGCCACGGTGAAGCTGCCGGTGGTGATGTTGCTACCGTCACCTGCGCTGCTGCCACCCGCAAGGCCCTTCTCGTAAACCTTGGCCAGGTCGCCTCCAGTACTGGGTGTGCTGACGTCCACTGTCGGAATGTCATTGCTGCCGGTAATGGTGAGGGTCAGGGTCGAACTGCTCGGGTCGTTGTCGGCGTCTCGCATGCTGTAGGCATACTGCAGGGTCACCTGCTCGCCCTGGTCCAGCCCCTCCACCGCCGCCGAGCCATTGGCCAGCGCGAAGCTGTAGCTGCCATCGGCATTCAGAGTGACCACGCCATAGGGGGTGTTCACCAGCAGGCTGTCGTTATCCCCCGGCGTGGCACCGGCCACGCCATTCCAGCTAGCGAAGGCCTTCGGCTGGTCGGCACCGCCCACATCGTTGTCCAGCACATTGCCGCTGACACTGGAGGGGCTGCCGTTCTCGGTCAGGCTGCGGCTGTCGGAGTTGCCTTGCGGAAGGTCGTCGACGATTTCGACCGTCACGCTCGCTGAGGCATTGGCCAATCCATCGCCCACGCTGACCAGGAAGCCATCGGTTTCCATGCCGGCCATATCGGTAGTGGCTTCGGTCAGGGTGTAGCTGAAGCTGTAAGTGCCGTTGCTGTAACCAGTGATCAGCACGGTGCCATGGTCGGTAGTGAAGCTCTGCCCTACCAGGCTGGCAAAGCCGCTGGTGGTCAGGTCGACCGTCAGGCTGCCGACGCTCAGGGTCTTCAGGCTGGCCAGCCCGTCCGAATCCGCGACACTGAAGCTGCCGGTGATGACGGTGCTGCCATCGTTGGCGCTGCTGCCACCTGCCAGGCCCTTCTCGAATACCTGCGCCAGGTCGCCCTCGGCATCCGGGGTGCTGACCTCGACGGTGGGGGCGTCGTTGCTGCCGGTAATGGTGATGGTCAGCGTCGACTCGCTCGAGTCGTTGTCGGCGTCTCGCATGCTGTAGGCGTACTGCAGGGTCACCTGCTCGCCGTGGTCCAGCCCCTCCACCGCCGCCGAACCGTTGGCCAGCACGAAGCTGTAGCTGCCGTCGGCATTCAGCGTGACGACGCCGTAAGGGGTATTCACCAACAGGCTGCCATTCTCACCTGCGATGGCACCGGCCACACCGTTCCAGCTGGTGAAGGCCTTGGGCTGATCGGCACCGCCGAAATCATTGCCCAGCACATTGCCAGACAGGGTGGCGGGGACGCTGCCTTCGATGATGCTGGCGCTGTCGGCATAGGCCTTGGGTGTATCGTCGTCCACATTGATGATCAGGCTGCCCGTGGCGCCGTCGCCATCGGCATCCGTCACCTTGTAGGCAATGCTGAAGCTCACATCGTTTTCGTCATACCCGGCCGGATGCATGATCGGGTTGTTCTGAACGACGCTGTACGCACCGGTTGCCCAGTTCAAGGCCAGGGTGATGACGGTCAGGCCGCCCTGCTTGATCAGCAGGTTGTCGCCGTCCTTCTCATAGCTGAAACCATCGGGCGCGCCGCTGGTGAGCAGCGTGATCGAACCAGGGCCATCAGCACCGAAATCATGAGCGATGGTGCCGCTGGTGTTCCGGGTGTCGGGATCACTGTCGCCGACGCCGCCGGGGTTGCCATAGGGCAAGGCGTCATCGTCGAGATAGACCTTCACAGACGGATCAATGCAAGGTGCGTCATCCTTGAAGCTGATGGCGTTGCCCAAGTCGAGCGAGGCACTGTCCTGGTCACCATCGCCGTCGGTGATGGTGGCGTTCAGGGTGATCAAGTCGGCACCGGCCAGCCCGGCGGCCTGGTCCGGCCCGTCATTGGGGGTATGGAAGATCGCCCGCGATTGATCCAGGGTTACCGTGCCGTCAGCGGCCACACTCAGGCGGAAGGCCAGTTGCCCTCCTCCAACCACGCGGCCGACGATATCCGCACCTTCCTTGAACAACAGGATGCTACTGCCGGTCGCAGTATCCCGCAGGCCGCTGTCCACCCCTGGCGACTTCACATCCAGGCTGTAGGTAACGGCGTTGTTAAGGGCAGCACCATCAGCACCGAATACTGGCGCGAAGGCCCCGGCGAAGTTGGTGCTGTCGGTGGCGCCCAGGGTGGTCTCGTCGACCTGCAGGTCGAGCCCGTCCAGCCCCCTCACGCTGATGCTCGGTACATCGTCGATGATGTCGATGGTCAGGGTACCGATGCCGGTATTGCCGTTGGCATCGGTCACCGTGAAAGTGAAGGTTTCAGAGAACTGCAGGTTACTTCCGTTGTTGTCCGGATTGACCTTGGGCGCCGAAATCAGCGTGTAGGTGTACGACCCATTGCTGGTGAC
>NZ_JASATC010000086.1:0-2217 GCF_038440135.1 Pseudomonas sp. OTU5201
GCTGTAGGAGCGAGCTTGCTCGCGAATGGCTCCGGCAGAGCGCTTCGCCAGCAAGCTGGCTCCTACAGAGGATCGCCGTCAAGCGTCCTGATAGGCCTCGATGGACGGGCAGGCGCAGACCAGGTTGCGGTCGCCGTAGACGTTGTCCACGCGACCCACCGGCGGCCAGTACTTGCCTTCCACCAGGCTGGCGGTGGGGTACACGGCCAGCTCGCGGCTGTAGTGATGGGTCCACTCGCCGACCAGTTCCGCCGCGGTGTGCGGGGCGTTCTTCAGCGGGTTGTCGTTGGCGTCCAGTTCACCGTTCTCCACGGCGCGGATTTCCTCGCGGATGCGGATCATGGCGTCGCAGAAGCGGTCCAGCTCTTCCTTGGACTCACTCTCGGTGGGCTCGATCATCAGGGTGCCCGGCACCGGGAAGGACATGGTCGGAGCGTGGAAACCGTAGTCGATCAGGCGCTTGGCCACGTCATCGACGCTGATGCCGCTGCTGTCCTTGAGCGGGCGCAGGTCGAGGATGCACTCGTGGGCCACCAGGCCGTTGCTGCCGGTGTAGAGCACCGGGTAGTGCTCCTCCAGGCGGCGGGCGATGTAGTTGGCATTGAGGATGGCCATCTGGGTCGCGCGACGCAGGCCTTCGCCACCCATCATGCGGATGTACATCCAGGTGATCGGCAGGATGCTGGCGCTGCCGAAGGGCGCGGCGCTGACGGCACCTTCCTTGCGGGCCATGTGTGCGTGGCCGGGCAGGAACGGCGCCAGGTGGGCTTTCACACCGATCGGGCCGACACCCGGACCGCCGCCGCCGTGGGGGATGCAGAAGGTCTTGTGCAGGTTCAGGTGGGACACGTCGCCACCGAACTGACCCGGGGCGCAGAGGCCGACCATGGCGTTCATGTTGGCGCCGTCGATGTACACCTGGCCGCCGTTGTCGTGGATGATCGCGCAGATTTCGCGAATGCCTTCCTCGAACACGCCGTGGGTGGACGGGTAGGTGATCATCAGCGCAGCGAGACGATCCTTGTGCTCTTCGGCCTTGGCTTTGAGGTCGGCGATGTCCACGTTGCCGCGGGCGTCGCACGCGGTCACGACCACGCGCATGCCGACCATGCTGGCGGTCGCCGGGTTGGTGCCGTGGGCCGATTGCGGGATCAGGCAGATGTCGCGCTGGTCGTCGCCGCGGCTCAGGTGGTAGGCGCGGATGGCCAGCAGGCCGGCGTACTCGCCCTGGGAGCCGGCGTTGGGCTGCAGCGACACGGCGTCATAGCCGGTAGCCTTGCACAGCATGGCTTCCAGCTCGGTGGTCAGCTCCAGGTAGCCTTGGGACTGCTCGGCTGGCGCGAAGGGGTGCAGGGCGCCGAACTCGGCCCAAGTCACCGGAATCATCTCGCTGGCGGCGTTCAGCTTCATGGTGCAGGAGCCCAGCGGAATCATGCTGCGGTCCAGGGCCAGGTCCTTGTCGGCCAGCTTGCGCAGGTAGCGCATCAGCTCGGTTTCCGAGTGGTAGCGGTTGAACACCGGGTGGCTGAGGATCGCGGATTGGCGCAGCAGGGCAGTTGGCAGGCGGCTGGCGACGCTGGCGGCCAGTTCGGCGAAGGCAGGCAGGGGCTGGCCATTGGCGAAGATCGCCCAGAGCTGCTCGATATCGGTCTGGGTGGTGGTTTCGTCCAGGGACAGGCCGAGGCGCTCGGCATCCACTTCACGCAGGTTGATCTGCTGGGCGCGGGCTTTGGCGTGCAACTCGGCGGTCTGGGCGTCGGTGGCCAGGGTCAGGGTGTCGAAGAACGCTTCCTGCTCGACCTTAACGCCGAGCTTGGCCAGGCCCTGGGCCAGGATGGCGGTCATCTGATGCACGCGCTGGGCGATGCGGGTCAGCCCCTGCGGGCCGTGGTAGACGGCGTACATGCTGGCGATGTTGGCCAGCAGCACCTGGGCGGTGCAGATGTTGCTGGTGGCCTTCTCGCGGCGGATGTGCTGCTCGCGGGTCTGCATGGCCAGGCGCAGGGCCGGCTTGCCGTGACGGTCGATGGACACGCCGACCAGGCGGCCGGGCATGTCGCGCTTGAAAGCATCGCGGGTGGCGAAGTAGGCCGCGTGCGGGCCGCCGAAGCCCAGCGGCACACCGAAGCGTTGGGCGCTGCCCAGGGCGACGTCAGCGCCGAACTCGCCGGGCGGGGTGAGCAGGGTCAGGGCCAGCAGGTCGGCGGCGACCGCCAC
>NZ_JASATC010000088.1:0-1526 GCF_038440135.1 Pseudomonas sp. OTU5201
GACCGGACACAATACGAGGAGCACGGCGGTCGGTCCGCAAGGTCCGTTCCGTCGGGCTGTCTACGCTGACTAATAAGAAAGAGCCGAGCACCCGCTCAGGAGCACGACATGTCTCTCAGTGTCTTCGACCTGTTCAAGATCGGCATCGGCCCCTCCAGCTCCCATACTGTTGGCCCGATGCGCGCCGCCGCGCGATTCGTGGAGGGCCTGCGCCGCGAGAGCCTGCTGGCCGACACCCATAGCCTGAAAGTCGAGCTCTACGGCTCACTCGGTGCCACTGGCAAGGGCCACGGCAGCGACAAGGCCGTACTGCTGGGCCTGGAAGGCGAGCAACCGGATACCGTGGATACCGAGCGCGTGGATGAGCGCCTGGCGAGCATTCGCCAGAGTGGCGAACTGCGCCTGGGCGGCGAAAAGCCGATTCATTTCGTGGAAAAAGAGCACTTGGCGATGATCCGCAAGCCGCTCCCCTACCACCCCAACGGCATGATTTTCCGGGCCTTCGACGACGCTGGTATCCAGATCCGTTCGCGCGAGTACTACTCGGTGGGCGGCGGCTTCGTGGTGGACGAGGAAGCGGCCGGGCTGGACCGCATAGTCGAAGACCGCACACCACTGCCCTATCCCTTCACGACCGGCAAGGACATGCTCGCCTACTGCAGCGCCACCGGGCTCTCCATCAGCGGCCTGATGCGCGAGAACGAGAAAGCCTGGCGCACCCCTGAAGAAACCAGCGCCGGCCTGATGCATATCTGGCAGGTGATGCAGGACTGCGTGACAGCCGGCTGCCGCAAGGAAGGCATCATGCCCGGTGGGCTCAAGGTGAAGCGCCGCGCCGCCGCGCTCTACCGCCAGCTCAGCGAACACCCGGAAGCCAACCTGCGCGACAGCCTCAGCGTGCTGGACTGGGTCAACCTCTACGCCCTGGCGGTGAACGAGGAAAACGCCACCGGCGGCCGCGTGGTCACCGCCCCCACCAACGGTGCGGCCGGCATCGTGCCCGCCGTGCTGCACTACTACAGCCGCTTCGTGCCGGGCGCCAACACCGACGGTATCGAGCGCTTCCTGCTCACTGCCGCCGCCATCGGCATTCTCTACAAGGAAAACGCCTCCATCTCCGGCGCCGAAGTCGGCTGCCAGGGCGAAGTCGGCGTGGCCTGCTCGATGGCAGCCGGCGCCCTCTGCGAAGTCATGGGGGGCACCCCGCAACAGGTGGAGAACGCCGCCGAAATCGGCATGGAACACAACCTCGGCCTGACCTGCGACCCGGTCGGCGGACTGGTCCAGGTGCCCTGCATCGAGCGCAACGCGATGGGTTCGGTGAAGGCCATCAATGCCGCTCGCATGGCCCTGCGCGGTGACGGCCAGCACTTCATCTCCCTCGACAAGGTCATCCGCACCATGCGCCAGACCGGCGCCGACATGAAGAGCAAATACAAGGAAACCGCTCGCGGCGGCCTCGCCGTGAACATAATCGAATGCTGATTTCTCCCCTCTCCCTCTGGGAGAGGGGCCGAGGGTGAGGG
>NZ_JASATC010000089.1:0-1467 GCF_038440135.1 Pseudomonas sp. OTU5201
CAGACCCTTTGCGCTGCATTCAACCGAACAAGAAGGAAACCAGCATGTTCCACAAGAGCCTCACCCTGTCCGATTTCGACCCCGCGCTGTTTGACGCCATCCGCAACGAGGCCCAGCGCCAGGAAGACCATATCGAGCTGATCGCCTCTGAGAACTACGCCAGCCCGCAGGTGATGCAGGCCCAGGGCACCGAGCTGACCAACAAGTACGCCGAGGGCTATCCGGGCAAGCGCTACTACGGTGGCTGCGAGTTCGTCGACAAGGTCGAGCAACTGGCCATCGACCGCGCGAAGCAACTGTTCGGTGCCGATTACGCCAACGTCCAGCCGCACTCCGGCTCCCAGGCCAACAGCGCCGTCTACCTCGCCCTGCTCAATGCGGGCGACACCCTCCTCGGCATGAGCCTGGCCCACGGCGGCCACCTGACCCACGGCGCCAAGGTCAGTTCCTCCGGCAAGCTCTACAACGCCGTGCAGTACGGTATCGATGCCAATGGCCTGATCGACTACGACGAGGTCGAGCGCCTGGCCGTGGAACACAAGCCGAAGATGATCGTCGCCGGCTTCTCCGCCTACTCCAAGACCCTCGATTTCCCGCGCTTTCGCGCCATCGCCGACAAGGTCGGCGCGCTGCTGTTCGTCGACATGGCCCACGTCGCCGGTCTGGTCGCCGCCGGTCTGTACCCGAACCCGCTGCCCTACGCCGACGTGGTCACCACCACCACCCACAAGACCCTGCGCGGTCCGCGTGGCGGCCTGATCCTGGCCAGGGCCAACGCGGAGCTTGAGAAGAAGCTGAACTCCGCCGTATTCCCCGGTGCCCAGGGCGGCCCGCTGATGCACGTGATCGCCGCCAAGGCCGTGTGCTTCAAGGAAGCGCTGGACCCGTCGTTCAAGGACTACCAGGCCCAGGTAATCGCCAATGCCAAGGCCATGGCCACGGTGTTCATCCAACGCGGCTACGACGTGGTGTCCGGCGGCACCGACAACCACCTGTTCCTGCTCAGCCTGATCCGCCAGGGCATCACCGGCAAGGACGCCGACGCCGCCCTCGGTCGCGTCGGCATCACCGTGAACAAGAACGCCGTGCCGAACGATCCGCAGTCGCCGTTCGTCACCTCCGGCCTGCGCATCGGCACTCCGGCAGTGACCACCCGGGGCTTCCTGGTGCCGGAATGCCGTGTCCTGGCCAACTGGATCTGCGACATCCTCGACCACCTCGGCGACGCCGATGTCGAGGCGCAGGTGGCCAGGCAGGTGGCGCAGCTGTGCGCGCGCTTTCCGGTGTATCCGGCCTGATCGCCGGCCGGGCTTTTCTGGAAGTTGCGTCATGTCGCTGAGCGTTTTCGATCTGTTCAAGGTGGGCATCGCCCCCACCAACGTTGCGGCCGGCATCGTGCCGGCCGTGCGGCACTATCGAATGCTGATTTCTCCCCTCTCCCTCTGGGAGAGGGGCCGGGGGTGAGGA
>NZ_JASATC010000090.1:0-1406 GCF_038440135.1 Pseudomonas sp. OTU5201
AGACTTGATCACGAAGTGATCGACCGTGCCGTCGAGGTCCGAACCGCTGAGGGCGACCGGAATGCCGGTCGAGTCCTCATTGCCGGAACCGGAAGCCGCTGCCGTCTCCGGGGCGTCGTTGATCGACGCGACGGTGATGGTGCCGGTGGCGGGCGTGCCGTCTTCCAGGCCCTGGTTATCCACCGAGGCGTACTGGAAGTCGGTGGTACCGTTCCAGTTGGCCGAGGGCACGAAGGTGATGCTCGCGCCATTACCAGTAGCCGGGACGCTGTCGCCGATGGCCAGCGCCGCGCCATTGAGGAACAGGGTGCCGTTGGCCGGCAGGGACTTGATCACGAAGTGGTCGACCGTACCGTCGACATCGCTGCCGGTTAGAGCGACCGGAATACCAGCGGCGCCTTCATTGCCTGAGCCGGAGGCTGCGTTGGTCTCGGGCGCATCATTGACCGGGGAAACACCGGAGAGGCTCAATTCGGCGGTATCGGTAAGATTGCCATCGCTGACGGTATAGGTCGCAGTGGGCACTGGACCGGTGTAGTTCGCTGCGGGGGTAAAGGTGAAGCTGCCATTGGCATTGATCACCAGCGAGCCGACGCCGGTGATAGTCGCGGTCTGGCCGGCCAGATAGCTATTGCCACCGAAGTCGAAGCCGGTGACGGTCAGCGCGTCGTTTTCCGGGTCGCTGTCGTTGGTCAGTACATTGCCGACAGTCTGGGAGTCTTCAGTGACAGCAATCGGGCCATCGTTGGCGGCTAGCGGCGCATCGTTCACCGGGGTGACGTCAGCGAAGCTCAGCTCGCCGGTATCGGTGGCCGTGCCGTCGGTGACGGTATAGGTCGCCGCCGGTACCGGACCGGTGTAGTTCGACGCCGGGGTGAAGGTGAAGCTGCCATTGGCGTTGATGACCAGGGTGCCAACGCCCGAGAGGGTGGCAGTCTGACCTGCCGTATAGGTGCTGCCGTTCACTTCGAATTGAGTGACGGTCAGGCTATCGCCATCGATGTCACTGTCGTTGGTCAGGACATTGCCGATGACCGGCGTGTCCTCGGTGACCGCAATCGGGCCATCGTTGCTGGCCAGCGGTGCGTCGTTCACCGGGGTGACGGTGATGTTCAGCGTGGTCTCGCTGCCGGTGTTGGTGACGTAGGTGACTTCGGGCACCTCGCCGTTCCAGTTCTGCACCGGAGTGAAGGTGTAGTTGCCGTTAGTGGCGACGGTCAGGACACCGACGCCGGTGATGACCGCGCTGGAACCGGCGGTGAAGCTACCAGTAACGCCAGCCACGCTGAAGCTGGCGACGGTCAGGGTGTTGTCCACATCGCTGTCGTTGCCCAGCACGTTGCCGGTGGCCGGGGTGTCCTCGGCGACGGTGTTGGTGTCAGGAGCCACCACCGAGGCATCGTCCG
>NZ_JASATC010000091.1:0-1289 GCF_038440135.1 Pseudomonas sp. OTU5201
CACGACTTCGCCAACGACACGCACCGCCCGCTGGGCCCGGTGGTGTGCATCAGCCCGTGGAACTTCCCCCTGGCGATCTTCGCCGGCCAAGTGGCCGCTGCCCTGGCTGCCGGCAATACCGTGCTGGCCAAGCCCGCCGAACAGACCCCGTTGATTGCCGCCCAGGCCGTGCGCATCCTGCTCCAGGCCGGTATTCCGGAAGGCGTGGTGCAACTGCTGCCGGGCCTCGGCCACACCGTCGGCGCCGCCCTGGTGAGCGATGAGCGCGTGAAAGGCGTGATGTTCACCGGCTCCACCGAAGTGGCTGGCATCCTCGCCCGCAACGTCGCCGGCCGCCTGGACGCCCAAGGCCGTCCGATCCCGCTGATCGCCGAAACCGGCGGCCAGAACGCCATGATCGTCGACTCCTCGGCCCTCGCCGAGCAGGTGGTGACCGACGTGATCGCTTCCGCCTTCGACAGCGCCGGCCAGCGCTGCTCCGCCCTGCGCGTGCTGTGCGTGCAGGAAGACGTGGCCGACCGCGTGGTGGAGATGCTCAAGGGCGCCATGGCCGAGTGCCGCATCGGCAACCCCGAGCACCTGAACGTGGATATCGGCCCGGTCATCGACGCTGAGGCCAAGGCCAACATCGACAAACACATCCAGGCCATGCGCAGCAAAGGCCGCAGCGTGTTCCAGATCGCCCGCACCGAGGGTGATGTGATGCAGCGCGGCACCTTCGTGATGCCGACCCTGATCGAACTGGACAGCCTCGCCGATCTGGAACGCGAAATCTTCGGCCCCGTGCTGCACCTGCTTCGTTACAAGCGCGAGGACATGGACGCCCTGCTCGACCAGATCAACAGCACCGGTTACGGCCTGACCCTGGGCGTGCACACCCGCATCGACGAAACCATCGCCAAGGTGGTGGACAAGGCCCACGCCGGTAACCTTTACGTCAACCGCAACATGGTCGGCGCCGTGGTCGGCGTGCAGCCCTTCGGTGGCGAAGGCCTGTCCGGTACCGGCCCGAAAGCCGGCGGCCCGCTGTACATGTACCGCCTGCTGGCCACCCGCCCGGTCGATGGCGTCAGCCGCACCTTCCAGCGGTTGGACGGCCAAAGCGTCGCCGACACCCAGCAACGCACCACCCTGCAGGAACGCCAGGGCAAGCCCCTTGAAGCCCTCAAGGCCTGGGCCGCGAAGAACGGCAAGGACAGCCTGGCAAGCCTCTGCGACAGCTTCGCCGAGCAGTCCCAGAGCGGCCTGACCCGCGTCCTGCCTGGCCCGACTGGCGAGCGCAACACCTA
>NZ_JASATC010000092.1:0-1252 GCF_038440135.1 Pseudomonas sp. OTU5201
CTGGTCTGTCCCGGGCTGAGTGGACACTGACTTAAGGTGGATAATGTCCACCGCAAGGAGTGTTCATGACCCAAACCAGACGACGTTTTCCCGAATCCTTCAAACGCGAAGCGGTAGACCAGGTGCTTGCCGGCACGCCGCTTCGTCATGTAGCCGAGACGCTGGGCATCGCTGAAAGCCTGCTGGGCAAATGGAAGCGCCAGTACGAACAGCAAGGTGACGATGCCTTTCCGGGCAATGGCAAGCAGCGCGGTGAGAGTGCGGAGCTTCGTCGGCTACGCCAGCAACTGGCTCAGGTCACCATGGAGCGCGATGTTTTAAAAAAGGCGCTCGCCATCTTCTCGCAGCCCACGAAGTGAAGTTCCGCGCCATCGAGGCGTTGGCCGGTCGCTATCCCGTAGCGCCGATGTGCCGGCTGCTGCGGGTATCACGCAGCGGTTTCTATGCCTGGCAGCAGCGGCCTCCTTCGGCGAGAGAGATGGCGAATCGGCGTCTGAGCAAGGAGATCCGCACCATCCACCACGAGGTGAATGGAATCTATGGCCATCGCCGCATCAAGGCCGAGTTGGCGGCCATGGGGCATGCGTGTGGTCGGCACCGGGTCGCTCGTCTGATGCGCGAAGCCGGCCTGCGTGTTCGTTCGCGCAAGCGCTGGCGGCTGGTTTCCAGCAGTCGTCACGCTCTGCCGATTGCCCCGAATCACCTGGATCGCCAGTTCGCCTCGGATCGCGCCAATCGGCACTGGGTCTCGGACATGACCTACGTGAGGACGGCTCAAGGCTGGTTGTATCTGGCCGTCGTGCTCGATCTCTATTCACGCGCCGTCGTCGGCTGGGCGATGCACCACCGCATGCATCAAGCTCTGGTGCATGCTGCGCTGGAGATGGCCGTTGCACGCCGACAGCCACAAACGGAGGTACTGTTGCACTCGGATCGTGGCAGCCAATACTGCGCGTACGACTACCAGGCCTTGCTGCGGCGACATCGCATCGTGCCCAGCCATTCACGTCCGGGGAACTGCTGGGACAACGCCGCGATGGAGAGCTTCTTCCGTTCGCTGAAGGCCGAGCGGGTATACCTGACGCGCTATGCCAGCTACCAGGAGGCGAAAACCGACCTGTTCGACTACATCCGCTTTTACAATCACCGCCGTCGCCACTCGACGCTGGGCTATCTCAGTCCGATGGAGTTTGAGCGGAGAAATACGAGCAGTAGCTCTTAACTACCTGTCCACCAGCTCCGGGACAGACCA
>NZ_JASATC010000093.1:0-1012 GCF_038440135.1 Pseudomonas sp. OTU5201
TGGAACGCACGCTTGCGTTGCGCCATTTGATGCCGAAGTTCTTCAGCGGGCCTTCCTGGAAGACGTAGGCGATGTCCATGTTGCGCTCCCACTCCTTGCCGTCTTCGCGACCGACGCCCAGGTCGATGTTGTCACCGGTCAGGTAGCGGGTCATGAAGGTCAGGCCGGGAATGCCGAGGCTGGCGAAGTTGTAGTCGTAGCGGGCCTGCCAGGATTTCTCGTCCTTGTTGGCGAAGTCGCCGATCTGCACGTAGTTGACCAGGAAGGGGTCGGTGCCGTTGATGTAGGCGAAGCCGGTGTCGCCACTCATGCTCTGGTAGCCAAGGCCGAAGGCATGGCCACCGAGGGCGTAGGTGAACATGGCGCCGAAGGCCTTGTTGTCGACGTTGCTGGAGCCTTCGTCGGTGGAGCGGGCGTAGCGCAGGTCGCTCTTCAGGGACTGCTTGTCACCCAGCGGCAGCAGGTGGACGGCGCTGACGAAGTGCTGCTTGTAGAACTCGTCGAGTTCGCCGTAGTGGTAGCCGGTGGTGAGGCTGTCGGTCCACTTGTAGTTGGCGCCGGCGAAGTTGAACTCATCGCTGGTGGTGCCTTTGCGGAAGGTGATGCCGCGGGCGGCGCCGCTGGTGATGGTCATGTCCTCGTAGTCGGAGGAGTCACGCTGGTTGACCTGCTTGAGCTGGCCGGCATCGAAGGTGAGGCCGTCGAGCTCCATGGCGTTCAGGTGGCCGCCCTGGAAGGTCTGCGGCAGCAGGCGCGAGTCGTTGTACTGGACGACCGGCAGCTTGGGCAGCAGGGTGCCGACCTTGAGCACGCTCTTGGAGGCGCGCAGTTTGGCGGTCAGGCCGAGCTCGCCGTATTCGTCCTGGGCGCGGCCGGTTTCACGGTCGCGCTTGAGCAGGCCGGTGCCGGCGCGGTCGGGGCTGGAGTCGAGCTTGACGCCGAGCAGGCCGATGGCATCGACGCCCACGCCGACGGTGCCCTCGGTGTAGCCGGATTCGTAGCGCAGGAGGAA
>NZ_JASATC010000094.1:0-866 GCF_038440135.1 Pseudomonas sp. OTU5201
TTGATGCTGCGGGTGGTGGCGAGCTTCACGGATGACTTCGGCACAACGGAAACCCGGACCTCGGAGGCGACGGCGATCGTGATGAATCTGATCGTCGGTACAACAGGGAACGATGTGCTTAACGGCACCGCGCTAGCCGATGAGATTCAGGGGCTTGGTGGTAATGACACCCTGAACGGGTTGACAGGGGATGATGTGCTGGATGGAGGGATTGGAAATGATCGACTCAACGGTGGCGTCGGAAATGATGTGCTCATCGGTGGTGCCGATGATGATGTACTGATCGGTGGTTCTGGCAACGACACTATGACCGGCGGGGCGGGTGACGATACATATGAAGTTACCGATGCTGGTGACCTCGTCGCTGAGCTCGGGAGTGAGGGTCTGGATACCGTGTGGACTTCGCTGGCCAACTATAGCTTGGGTGCCAATGTCGAGAACCTGTTCTTTGGGGGTACTGGCAACTTCACCGGCACGGGTAACGGTCTCAATAACACCATCCAGGGTGGTGTTGGTAATGACCGTCTCAATGGTGGTGTGGGTAACGATGTGCTTAATGGTGGTGTCGGTAATGACGTTCTGATTGGTGGTTCTGGAAACGACAGCATGTCTGGCGGCGCAGGTGACGACATGTATGAAGTTACCGACGCTGGCGATGTAGTAGCTGAGTTCACCGGACAAGGCGTTGATACCGTGTGGACCTCGTTGAGTAGTTACACCTTGGGTGCCAATGTCGAGCGCCTGTTCTTTGGTGGCAGCGGCAACTTCACCGGCACGGGTAACGGTCTCAATAACACCGTCCAGGGTGGTGCTGGTAATGACCGTCTCAATGGTGGTGCGGGTAACGATGTACTTAATGGTGGTGT
>NZ_JASATC010000095.1:0-848 GCF_038440135.1 Pseudomonas sp. OTU5201
TGCCTCGCGGACTTCATCGTCCGAGCCGGCCTGCACGTCGCCAACCACAGTGATGTTCGACAGGTCGATGGTCAGGGTCGTAGTGCTGAAGTCACCATCGGCGTCGACGATGGTGTAGGTGAAGGTATCCACCGCACCCGCCTGGCCCAGAGCATTGGCGTGGCTGGTATAGGTGTAACTGCCGTCGGCATGCAGCACCAGAGTGCCCAGGCCGGTATCGATTGGCACGCCCACGCCGCCAGCGACCGGTGTCGAAACATCGCTACCGGTACGCACGCCCACCACGCCGGTAGCCGATGAGGGTCGGCCATCGGCACCGAACACGTCCGCTACCGATCCCAAGCCTGCACCACTGACCACGTTTCCGCTGACGCTGCTGCCTTCACTGACCGATGCACCATCAGCCTTCGCCTGCGGCAGATCGTCGACGATCTCGATGGTCACCGTGGCCGAGGCATTGGCCAGGCCATCGCCCACATTAATAAGGAAGCCGTCCGTCTCCGGACCAGCGGCATCGGTGGTGGCTTCGGTCAGGGTGTAGCTGAAGCTGTAAGTGCCGTTGCTGTAACCAGTGATCAGCACGGTGCCATGGTCGGTAGTGAAGCTCTGCCCCACCAGGCTGGCAAAGCCGCTGGTGGTCAGGTCAACGTTGAGGCTGCCGACGCTCAGGGTCTTCAGGTTGGCCAGGCCGTCGGAGTCGGCGACGGTGAAGCTGCCGGTGGTGACCGTGCTGCCGTCACCCGCGCTGCTACCGCCCGCCAGGCCCTTCTCGAAGACCTGGGCCAGCTCGCCCTCGGCACCCGGGCTGCTGACCTCGACGGTGGGGATGTCGTTGCTGCCGGTGATGC
>NZ_JASATC010000096.1:0-810 GCF_038440135.1 Pseudomonas sp. OTU5201
CGGAAGCCGACCTGGTTGTTCGCATCGCGGTTGTCCCAGGCCTCGTGGTAGACGGCGACCTTCTTGGCGATTTCCTCGGGGCCGCCGAAGCCCAGTACCAGGGCGCCCATGCCGCGGCCGCCGGCGTTCTTCAGCGACTCGGTGTTGGTGCAGGCCAGGTACATCGGCGGGTGCGGGTCCTGGTAGGGCTTGGGATGGATCGGGCGCTTGGGGATCTTCACGAAGTCGCCGTTATGCTCGATCTCGTCCTGCACGAACATCTTCGGGATCAGGTACATGGCCTCGTCGATCTGCGGCTGCAGGGTGGTCAGGTCGTAGCCGAAGGTGCCGGCTTCCTGCTGGGTGCCGCCCTTGCCGACGCCGAAGTGCACGCGGCCCTTGGAGAGCAGGTCGAGGGTGGCGATGCGCTCGGCGACCTTCACCGGGTGGTTCATGGCCGGCGGCAGGCAGACCACGCCGTGGCCGATGCCGATGCGCTCGGTCTTGCCGGCGACGAAGGCGAGCATGGTTTCCGGTGCGGACATGTGCGAGTAGTTGGTCAGCGCGGTGTGCTCGACGCACCAGAAGGTGTCGAAGCCGAGCTGGTCGGCGAGCACGGCCTGCTCGACGGTTTCGTCGAAGATGCGACGGTCGCCTTCGCGGCTGCTGTCGATCGTCTGTGCCTCGTAGATCAGGGAGAATTTCATGCGCGTGGCCCTTCTTGTTCTGGAGTCGGTCAACCCGGATTGCCGGGTGTTGGGCGCATGGTGTGGGATCGAAAAACGGCCTGAATCCTCCAAACAGACTAATCATCTTGCACCGCCGCACAGC
>NZ_JASATC010000097.1:0-800 GCF_038440135.1 Pseudomonas sp. OTU5201
CACAACCTGCGCATCGCCGAACTGATGCTGGCCAACGAAAAGGCCTGGCGCAGCGAAGCGGAGATCCGCGCCGGGCTGCTGAAGCTCTGGGACGCCATGCAGGAATGCGTGACCAACGGCCTCGGCCACGAAGGCATCCTGCCCGGCGGGCTGAACGTGCGCCGGCGCGCGGCGCGGCTGCACCGCAGCCTGCAGGAACTGGGCAAACCGAACGTGATCGGCAGCACCATGAGCGCGATGGAATGGGTGAACCTCTATGCCCTGGCAGTGAACGAGGAAAACGCCGCCGGCGGGCGCATGGTCACGGCACCGACCAACGGCGCGGCGGGGATCATCCCGGCGGTGCTGCACTACTACATGCGCTTCAACCCCGAGGCCAGCGAAGACGACGTGGTGAACTTCTTCCTCGGCGCGGCGGCGGTGGGCATCCTGTGCAAGAAGAACGCCTCGATCTCCGGTGCCGAAGTGGGTTGCCAGGGCGAAGTCGGTTCGGCCTGCGCGATGGCGGCGGCGGGCCTGGCGGAAGTGCTGGGGGCGACGCCGGCGCAGCTGGAGAACGCGGCGGAGATTGGCCTGGAGCACAACCTCGGGCTGACCTGCGACCCGGTGGGCGGGCTGGTGCAAGTGCCGTGCATCGAGCGCAACGCGATAGCCGCGGTGAAGGCGATCAACGCGGCGCAGATGGCCCTGCGCGGCGATGGCGAGCACTTCATCTCGCTGGACCGGGTGATCCGCACCATGCGCGACACCGGCGCCGACATGCACGACAAGTACAAGGAAACCTCGCGCGGCGGTCTGGC
>NZ_JASATC010000098.1:0-721 GCF_038440135.1 Pseudomonas sp. OTU5201
GGTGCCATTGGCAGGCAGGGACTTGATCACGAAATGATCGACCGTGCCGTCGAGGTCCGAACCGCTGAGGGCGACCGGGATACCGGCCGAATCTTCATTGCCGGAGGCAGAAGTCACTGCCGTTTCCGGGGCATCGTTGACCGACGCCACGGTGATGGTGCCGGTGGCGGGCGTACCGTCTTCCAGCCCCTGGTTATCCACCGAGGCGTACTGGAAGTTGGTGGTGCCATTCCAGTTGGCCGAGGGCACGAAGGTGATGCTCGCGCCATTACCAGTAGCCGGGACGCTGTCGCCGATGGCCAGCGCCACGCCATTGAGGAACAGGGTGCCGTTGGCTGGCAGAGACTTGATGACGAAGTGATCGACCGTGCCGTCGAGGTCCGAACCGCTAAGCACAACCGGAATGCCGGCCGAGTCTTCATTGCCGGAGCCCGAGGCCGCCGCAGTGTCTGGGGCGTCATTGACCGACGCGACGGTGATGGTACCGGTAGCCGGCGTACCGTCTTCCAGGCCCTGGTTATCCACCGAGGCGTACTGGAAGTTGGTGGACCCGTTCCAGTTGGCATTCGGCACGAAGGTGACGGTGGCGCCATTGCCGGTGGCCGGGATGCTGTCGCCGATGGCCAGCGCGACGCCGTTCAGCAGCAGGGTGCCATTGGCAGGCAGGGACTTGATCACGAAATGATCGACCGTGCCGTCGAGGTCCGAACCGCTAAGCACA
>NZ_JASATC010000099.1:0-624 GCF_038440135.1 Pseudomonas sp. OTU5201
GGGTACCGACGCCGGCGATGACCGCGCTGGAACCGGCGGTGAAGCTGCCAGTGACGCCAGCCAAGCTGAAGCTGGCGACGGTCAGTGCGTTGTCTACGTCGCTGTCGTTGCCCAGGACATTGCCAGTGGCCGGGTTGTCTTCGGCCACGGTATTGGTGTCCGCGATCAGGGAGGAGGCATCGTCGACCGGGGTGACGCTGATATCCAGTGTCGAGGTGCTACCGGTGTTGGTGGTGTAGGTGACTTGCGGCACCTCGCCGTTCCAGTTCTGCACCGGAGTGAAGGTGTAGTTGCCGTTAGTGGCGATGGTCAGGGTACCGACGCCGGCGATGACCGCGCTGGAACCGGCGGTGAAGCTGCCAGTGACGCCAGCGACGCTGAAGCTGGCAACGCTGAGGGTGTTATCCACATCACTGTCATTGCCGAGCACATTGCCGGTGGCCGGGTTGTCTTCGGTGACGGTGTTGGTGTCAGGAGCTACCACCGACGCATCGTCCACCGGCGTGACGGTGATGTTCAGCGTGGTCTCGCTGCCGGTGTTGGTGGTGTAGGTGACCTGTGGGACGTCACCGTTCCAGTTGGCAGCCGGGGTGAAGGTGTAATTGCCGTTGGCGGCGATGGTCA
>NZ_JASATC010000100.1:0-586 GCF_038440135.1 Pseudomonas sp. OTU5201
TGCATACATCGTGATTGCCTGCCTCTGGACGGCTCCGGGATCAGCTGATGCGGTTGGCACCAGTGCGGTCAGCGCCGCCTTCAGCGACATCGAAAGCCTTGGTGCGGTCGGAACCACCTTCGGCGACATCGAAGGCCTTGGTGCGGTCAGAACCACCTTCAGCGACATCGAAGGCCTTGGTGCGGTCAGAACCACCTTCAGCGACATCGAAGGCTTTGGTGCGGTCGGAGCCACCTTCAGCGACATCGAAGGCCTTGGTGCGGTCGGAGCCACCTTCGGCGACATCGAAAGCCTTGGTGCGGTCGGAGCCACCTTCGGCGACATCGAAAGCCTTGGTGCGGTCAGAACCACCTTCAGCGACATCGAAAGCCTTGGTGCGATCGGAACCGCCTTCAGCTACCCGCAGGGACTGGGAGCGGTCGGAACCGTTTTCAGCGATACGGTTAGCGCCGGTGCGGTCAGCACCACCTTCGGCTACGCGGTGGATGCTGGTGTGATCGGAACCGCCCTCAGCAACGGACAGTGCGAAAGCAGAGGCGGACAGGCTGGCGATGAACAGGCTGGCAAGGATTTGCTTTTTCATTTT
>NZ_JASATC010000101.1:0-558 GCF_038440135.1 Pseudomonas sp. OTU5201
GGGGCCAGCTTCTCGGCAAAGCTGACCACTATCAAGCAGGTCATGAGACAGCAAGGTGAGGCTGATCTCGTTCGAGAGATCAATGCCGTTTGAGTTTTTGCGCGCGGCACCATAGATGGTCTTGGGCTGCGGGATGCGCGGGTGCGGCAGGCCCAGGGCGCCTTCGACGCTGGCCATGGCCTCGGCGCTGGCAACCGGATCTTCCACCAGCTCCTTGATGGAGATGCTGTGGTCGGCGATGCGGTTGACGAACGAGGTGTTGGCGCCGTTTTCCAGCAGGCGGCGGACCAGGTAGGCCAGCAGGGTTTCATGGGTGCCGACCGGTGCGTAAATACGGCACGGGCGGTTCAGCTTGCCATCGGCAACCTTGCCCACCACTTGCTCGTATAGGGGTTCGCCCATGCCGTGCAGGCACTGGAACTCGTACTGGCCCGGGTAGTAGTTCTGGCCGGCGATCTGGTAGATGGCCGACAGGGTGTGGGCGTTGTGGGTGGCGAACTGCGGGTAGATGACATCCGGCACACCCAGCAGCTTGCGGGCGCAAGCGATATAGGAAAT
>NZ_JASATC010000102.1:0-558 GCF_038440135.1 Pseudomonas sp. OTU5201
CGGCTGGGCGCGCCAGTCGGCGTGGCCGCTGCTCAGCAGGGCGCTGGACAGGGACGCCAGGCGGTGTTCGTTGGCCATGTCGATGCCACTGGAGTTGACGCGGGCGTCGCCGTACAGGGCCTTGGGCTGCGGGATGCGCGGGTGCGGAAGGCCCAGGGCGCCTTCGACGCTGGCCATGGCCTCGGCGCTGGCAACCGGGTCTTCCACCAGTTCCTTGATGGAGATGCTGTGGTCGGCGATGCGGTTGACGAACGAGGTGTTGGCGCCGTTTTCCAGCAGGCGGCGGACCAGGTAGGCCAGCAGGGTTTCATGGGTGCCGACCGGTGCGTAGATGCGGCACGGACGGTTCAGCTTGCCGTCGGCGACCTTGCCCACCACTTGCTCGTACAGCGGCTCGCCCATGCCGTGCAGGCACTGGAACTCGTACTGGCCCGGGTAGTAGTTCTGGCCGGCGATCTGGTAAATGGCCGACAGGGTGTGGGCGTTGTGGGTGGCGAACTGCGGGTAGATGACTTCCGGTACGCCCAGCAGTTTGCGCGCGCAGGCGATGTAGGAAAC
>NZ_JASATC010000103.1:0-508 GCF_038440135.1 Pseudomonas sp. OTU5201
GAATCCACCGCCGTGGCAGACATCGCGAAGCGCTCCTGGCCGTTGCTGGTGGTGATGATGGTCACGGACTTGGCCAGACGACGCATCGCCTGGAGCATCGCGGCTTTCAGATCGGCCTGGCTCATCGCACTGCCCTCTTGTTGTGCTCAAGTGCTGCCGATTTTTCGCCAGCCCCGGCCGGGCAACATCGTCCGAGGGGACTAGGCAGTGCGCAGGGCCACCAGGCGACCTCCTTGTAAATGAACTGCCCCCCACAAAAGACCCCGACATATGGTCCGTTTGAGGGATGCCCGCCCCGCTTGCCCGTTGTTTGAATGCCCGGCGATAGGTGGAAAAGCCTTCAACCGGAGAACAACACCATGCTCGACCACGACCTGATCCGCCAACGCCTGAAACAACGCGCCCGTGAGCTGGTGCCGGTGCTGCGCGAGCGCGCGCCGCTGGCCGCGAAGAACGGCCTGCTCCCCGAGGAGACAATTCGCGATTTCCAGGAGGCGGGCTTCTTCCG
>NZ_JASATC010000104.1:0-506 GCF_038440135.1 Pseudomonas sp. OTU5201
CTGGTCGAAATGGAAGTTCGCGATCTGCTGAACACCTACGACTTCCCGGGCGACGACACTCCGATCGTGATCGGTTCCGCGCTGATGGCGCTGGAAGGCAAGGACGACAACGAGATCGGCGTTTCCGCCGTTCGTAAGCTGGTTGAAACCCTGGACTCCTACATTCCGGAGCCGGTGCGTGCCATCGACCAGCCGTTCCTGATGCCGATCGAAGACGTGTTCTCCATCTCCGGCCGCGGCACCGTGGTAACCGGTCGTGTTGAGCGCGGCATCGTCAAAGTGGGCGAGGAAATCGAGATCGTTGGTATCCGTCCGACCACCAAGACCACCTGCACCGGCGTGGAAATGTTCCGCAAGCTGCTCGACGAAGGTCGTGCTGGTGAGAACGTTGGCGCCCTGCTGCGTGGCACCAAGCGTGATGACGTAGAGCGTGGTCAGGTTCTGGCCAAGCCGGGCACCATCAAGCCGCACACCAAGTTCGAGTGCGAAGTGTACGTGCTGTCCAA
>NZ_JASATC010000105.1:0-475 GCF_038440135.1 Pseudomonas sp. OTU5201
TGTCTGCGTTAAGTGTTGCTAGAACGTCCTGAGCCAAGTTGCTTGCCGAGTTCTGCGGAGGTTTCTGGTTTCGCCTTCCCAGGCGAGTCTCTTTTGGCAGTCGTCGGGATGCCGCACCACCCAAAAGAAACCAAAAGGGCTTGCCCCTGCATCCGGCCCCGGCTTCGCCGGGGTTTCCCTCCCTCCATCGTTGCTACGGGGGCACGGCGCGAGGGGCCATCCTTGGCCCCACACGCCTCTCCCGGCATCCATGCCGCTCGTCCCCCTGACTCGCTACGCTCGCCCTGCGGGCCAGCCTTCGGCTGTTACTTCGCTTCGCTCCGTTTCACAACGATTCCGCTCGGCCTCCTGAAGGGGCGTAGTCGCTGCCCCACCTCGTCTGCCCGGTGTCAGGCCCGTGTGGGCTTCAGGATGACTCATGCCTCGCCGGCGCGAGTCACCCCTCGCCCTCTGGGGTGAAGAGGCACGCTTTCGG
>NZ_JASATC010000106.1:0-468 GCF_038440135.1 Pseudomonas sp. OTU5201
CTGAGGGTGTTATCCACATCGCTGTCGTTGCCGAGCACGTTGCCAGTGGCCGGGTTGTCCTCGGCGACGGTGCTGCTATCGGCGACCAGGGCGGACGCATCGTCGACCGGGGTGACGGTGATGTTCAGCGTGCTGGAGCTGCCGGTGTTGGTGACGTAGGTGACCTGCGGCACCGACCCGTTCCAGTTGGCCACAGGGGTGAAGTTGTAGTTGCCATCGCTGCCCAGGGTCAGGGTACCGACACCACTGATGCTGGCGCTGGCTCCAGCGGCGAAGCTGCCGCTGATTCCGGCGACGCTGAAGCTGGCCACGCTCAGGAGGTTGTCGACATCACTGTCGTTACCCAGCACGTTGCCGGTCGCGACAGTTTCTTCGGCAACCATATTGGTATCGGGCGCCAGCGCCGACGGGTCGTTGACCGACGCAATGGTGATGGTGCCGGTGGCCGGCGTGCCGTCTTCCAGGCCT
>NZ_JASATC010000107.1:0-445 GCF_038440135.1 Pseudomonas sp. OTU5201
CGCCCCGGAGACGGCAGCGGCTTCCGGTTCCGGCAATGAGGACTCGACCGGTATCCCGGTCGCCCTCAGCGGTTCGGACCTCGACGGCACGGTTGACCACTTCGTGATCAAGTCCCTGCCTGCCAATGGCACCCTGTTCCTCAATGGCGTGGCGCTGGCCATCGGCTCCGAAGTGCCGGCCTTCGCCAACGGCGCTTCGATCACCTTCGTGCCCTCGGCCAACTGGAATGGCACCACCGACTTCCAGTACGCCTCAGTGGATAACCAGGGCCTGGAAGACGGCACGCCGGCCACCGGCACCATCACCGTCGCGTCGGTCAACGATGCGCCGGAAACGGCAGTGACTTCTGCCTCCGGCAATGAAGATTCGGCCGGCATTCCGGTTGTGCTTAGCGGTTCGGACCTCGACGGCACGGTCGATCACTTCGTCATCAAGTCTCTGCCA
>NZ_JASATC010000108.1:0-441 GCF_038440135.1 Pseudomonas sp. OTU5201
GCGACGCCCGCGCGGGGCGGGCGTCGTGGCGGGGCGGGTTCGCCAGCAAGCTGGCTCCTACGTAGGCGCGAGCTTGCTCGCGAATGGCGTCGTCAGAGGAAGAAGTCGGTGCTGTCCAGCCCCATCCCCACGCCGCCGAGGTTGAGCGCGTACTTGCCCGGGCAGTTGGCCACGTGGGCGCGGCCGGTGTGGATATCGCGGAAGGCGCGGTTGATGCCGTGGTGGCGGAAGATGGTGGAGGCGCCGCTGTTGTACATCAGCGCTTCCACCGCCTGGGCGCACTTGTCCGGGACGATGGCCGAGTCGTAGCGCATCTTCACCCGCTCCGCCATGCTCAACGGCTCGCCGGCCTTGGCGCGCTGGGTCATCAGCGTGAAGTTGCGCAGCAGTACGGTGCGGCACTCATCCACCGTGACCATGGCGTTGGCCAGGGCGGTCTGG
>NZ_JASATC010000109.1:0-441 GCF_038440135.1 Pseudomonas sp. OTU5201
ACGACGCCCGCGCGGGGCGGGCGTCGTGGCGGGGCGGGTTCGCCAGCAAGCTGGCTCCTACGTAGGCGCGAGCTTGCTCGCGAATGGCGTCATCAGAGGAAGAAGTCGGTGCTGTCCAGCCCCATCCCCACGCCGCCGAGGTTGAGCGCGTACTTGCCCGGGCAGTTGGCCACGTGGGCGCGGCCGGTGTGGATATCGCGGAAGGCACGGTTGATCCCGTGGTGGCGGAAGATGGTGGAGGCGCCGCTGTTGTACATCAGCGCTTCCACCGCCTGGGCGCACTTGTCGGGGACGATGGCCGAGTCGTAGCGCATCTTCACCCGCTCGGCCATGGTCAGCGGCTCGCCGGCCTTGGCGCGCTGGGTCATCAGCGCGAAGTTGCGCAGCAGCACCGTGCGGCATTCGTCCACCGTGACCATGGCCTTGGCCAGGGCGGTCTGC
>NZ_JASATC010000110.1:0-429 GCF_038440135.1 Pseudomonas sp. OTU5201
GATCGTCGACGATCTCGATGGTCACCGTGGCCGAGGCATTGGCCAGGCCATCGCCCACATTAATAAGGAAGCCGTCCGTCTCCGGACCAGCGGCATCGGTGGTGGCTTGGGTGAGCGTGTAGCTGAAGCTGTAAGTGCCGTTGCTGTAACCAGTGATCAGCACGGTGCCATGGTCGGTAGTGAAGCTCTGCCCCACCAGGCTGGCGAAGCCGCTGGTGGTCAGGTCGACCGTCAGGCTGCCGACGCTCAGGGTCTTCAGGTTGGCCAGGCCGTCGGAGTCGGCGACGGTGAAGCTGCCGGTGGTGACCGTGCTGCCGTCACCCGCGCTACTGCCATCCGCCAGGCCCTTCTCGAAGACCTGGGCCAGCTCGCCCTCGGCACCCGGGCTGCTGACCTCGACGGTGGGAATGTCGTTGCTGCCGGTGATGG
>NZ_JASATC010000111.1:0-351 GCF_038440135.1 Pseudomonas sp. OTU5201
CTGGCGCTGTTCGACGACCGCGCCGCGCAGGAGGTCTGGGGCCAGGATTCGAGCGTGCTGATTTCCTCCTCCTACATGCCGGTGGGCAAGGTCACCCGCGTCGACGGCGGCTTCCGCCTCAGCGGCCGCTGGGGCTTCTCCTCCGGCAGCAAGCACTGCCAGTGGGCCTTCCTCGGTGCCATGGTGCCGCCGGAGAAGGACGGCGAGGCCCCGGACTACCGCACCTTCCTGGTGCCGCGTCACGATTACAGCATCCTCGACAACTGGGACGTGATGGGCCTGGAGGCCACCGGCTCCCACGACGTGCTGGTGGAAGACGTGTTCGTCCCCGAATACCGCACCCACCGCTCC
>NZ_JASATC010000112.1:0-351 GCF_038440135.1 Pseudomonas sp. OTU5201
TGAGCGGTGGGTGCGGTACTCGGGCACGAATGCGTCTTCCACCAGTACGTCATGGGAACCGGTGGCTTCCAGGCCCATGACATCCCAGTTGTCGAGGATGCTGTAGTCCTGGCGCGGCACGAGGAAGGTGCGGTAGTCCGGGGCCTCGCCGTCCTTCTCCGGCGGCACCATGGCGCCGAGGAAGGCCCACTGGCAGTGCTTGCTGCCCGAGGAGAAGCCCCAGCGGCCGCTGAGGCGGAAGCCGCCGTCGACGCGGGTGACCTTGCCCACCGGCATGTAAGAGGAGGAGATCAGCACGCTCGAATCCTGGCCCCAGACCTCCTGCGCGGCGCGGTCGTCGAACAGCGCCAA
>NZ_JASATC010000113.1:0-326 GCF_038440135.1 Pseudomonas sp. OTU5201
CGGGCCTGGGCAGCGTAATAGCGCAGGAAGTCCACGGCCTCGCGCACTTCGGCGATGGCGTTGTTGAAGGTCTTGCCAGCTTCGCGGACGAGAATACCCATCAGCGGCTGCATCTCGGCTTCCATCAGGTCGGCGGCACGGTCCAGGGCGGCGGCGCGCTCCACCGGCGGAGTGGATTGCCAGATCGGTGCGGCGGTGATGGAGGCCAGCACGGCATTGCCGACGTCAGCGGTGGTGGCGTTCTGCACGTGGCCGACCACGTCGCGGTGATCCGCCGGGTTCAGCACGGGCTCGCTCGGGCCTTCGCTGGTTGGGCAGCCGAGCAT
>NZ_JASATC010000114.1:0-312 GCF_038440135.1 Pseudomonas sp. OTU5201
CTCTGGGCCACCAGCGAACTGACCGGCAAGCTGCGCGGCGCCCTGCCGAAAGCGGTGCAGGCACGCATCCAACTGGTTGCGGACTGGAGCCAGTCCGAAGTCGCCTTCGATGCCGTGCTGCACCACGGTGACTCCGATCAGCTGAGCGCCATCTGCCAGCAGGTCGCTTCCCGCAAGGGTCCGATCATCGGTGTCCAGGGCCTGTCCCAGGGCGAGACCGCGATCCCGCTGGAGCGCCTGCTGATCGAACGCGCCATCAGCGTCAACACCGCCGCTGCCGGCGGCAACGCCAGCCTGATGACCATCGGCTGA
>NZ_JASATC010000115.1:0-311 GCF_038440135.1 Pseudomonas sp. OTU5201
CTGAGTAGTTACACCTTGGGTGCCAATGTCGAGAGCCTGTTCTTTGGTGGCAGTGGCAATTTCACCGGCACGGGCAATGCGCTGGCTAACGTAATCGGCGGCGGTACCGGTAACGATGTGCTCACCGGCGGTGCCGGCAACGACACCCTGATTGGCGGCCTCGGCAATGATACTTTTATGTTCGCTGCAGGCTTCGGTAACGACCGTGTCCAGGGCTTTGACTTCGATCCTGCCGGAGGACAGGACTTGCTCAATGTTGCAGCGCTCGGAGTCACCGCGGCGAACTTCGCGGCCAACGTGACCATCGCCGA
>NZ_JASATC010000116.1:0-310 GCF_038440135.1 Pseudomonas sp. OTU5201
CAGGCCGTGATCAAGTCGCGCTTCGCCTCCGAGGAAGTCACCGTGGACTTCTCCGACCCGACCATGGCGATGATGAACCCCAACCATGCCTACGGCACCGTGAAGGACTGCATCGGCTATGTGCAGCGCCTGATCGACGCCGGCGCCGACGAAATCCTCTTCATCTGCCAGATGGGCACCGTGCCCCAGTGGGCGCAGATCGAAACCCTGAAGAACATCGGCGAACACGTGATTCCCTACTTCCGCAAACAGAACGGACTGACCTGAGCCGCGGAGTGAGGAATGCAAAACGGGCCTTCGGGCCCGTTTT
>NZ_JASATC010000117.1:0-306 GCF_038440135.1 Pseudomonas sp. OTU5201
CAGTACGACATCGGCCTGAACATCGACGCCGAAGAAGCCGACCGCCTGGAAATCTCCCTCGACCTGCTCGAGCGCCTCTGCTTCGAACCGAGCCTGAAGGGTTGGAACGGCATTGGTTTCGTCATCCAGGCCTACCAGAAGCGCTGCCCGTATGTGATCGACTACGTGATCGATCTCGCCCGCCGCAGCCAGCACCGCCTGATGATCCGCCTGGTGAAAGGCGCCTACTGGGACAGCGAGATCAAGCGCGCCCAGGTCGATGGCCTGGAAGGTTTCCCGGTCTACAGCCGCAAGGTCTACACCGAC
>NZ_JASATC010000118.1:0-285 GCF_038440135.1 Pseudomonas sp. OTU5201
TAGGGCGTTGGCGGCGTGGAAGCGCTCTACCAGCTCGCGGTAGTCGAAGAGGTCTCCATTGGCGGCCGGGTACTGCAGGAGCGCGCCGAAGTAGGCGCCGGCGTCGCTGATCTCGCGCTCGTCACCGATCACCACTTCGATGCCCAGGGGCTCGGCGCGGGTGATCAGTACGTCGAGGGTTTGCGGGTGGCAGTGCTTGGAGGCAAAGAAGGTGTTGCTGCCCTTGTTCTTCGACAGGCGCTTGCAGAAGGTCATGGCCTCGGCGGCAGCGGTGCCTTCGTCCAG
>NZ_JASATC010000119.1:0-282 GCF_038440135.1 Pseudomonas sp. OTU5201
TTAGACGAAGGCACCGCTGCCGCCGAGGCCATGACCTTCTGCAAGCGCCTGGCGAAGAACAAGGCGCCGGCGTTCTTCGTTTCCACCCACTGTCACCCGCAGACCCTCGACGTGCTGCGCACCCGTGCCGAGCCCCTGGGCATCGAGGTGGTGATTGGCGAGGAAGCCGAACTGGACGACCTGTCCGGGTACTTCGGCCTGCTGCTGCAATACCCCGCCAGCACGGGCCATGTGCCGGATCACCGTGCCTTGGTGCAACGCGCCCATGGGGCCGGCGCGCTG
>NZ_JASATC010000120.1:0-281 GCF_038440135.1 Pseudomonas sp. OTU5201
GAACGTAACAAACCGCACGTCAACGTCGGCACCATTGGTCACGTTGACCATGGCAAGACCACTCTGACTGCTGCACTGACCAAGGTCTGCTCCGAGACCTGGGGCGGTTCCGCTCGTGCGTTCGACCAGATCGACAACGCGCCGGAAGAGAAGGCTCGCGGTATCACCATCAACACCTCCCACGTTGAGTACGATTCCGCCGTTCGCCACTACGCTCACGTTGACTGCCCTGGTCACGCTGACTATGTGAAGAACATGATCACCGGTGCTGCCCAGATGGA
>NZ_JASATC010000121.1:0-280 GCF_038440135.1 Pseudomonas sp. OTU5201
GCGCTGGCACAGCTCCAGCAGCTCTTCGGCGCTGGAGAAGTCGTAGGGCAGTTCGGTGGCGTCCTGGTCCAGTTGCCCGGACTTGGCCTGGGCTTCGTCGACCACGAAACCGCCACCGATGGAGTAATAGGTGTCGCGGTGCAGTTCGCCACCCTCGCCTTCGACGATCAGGGTCATGGCGTTGGGGTGGTAGGGCAGGTTTTCCTCAAGCAGCAGCAGGTCGCGCGACCAGTCGAAGACCACCGGGTGGCTACCGTCCAGGAGCAATTCGCGGGACGCT
>NZ_JASATC010000122.1:0-280 GCF_038440135.1 Pseudomonas sp. OTU5201
GGCGTCCCGCGAATTGCTTCTGGACGGCAGCCACCCGGTGGTCTTCGACTGGTCGCGCGACCTGCTGCTGCTCGAGGAAAACCTGCCCTACCACCCCAACGCCATGACCCTGATCGTCGAAGGCGAGGGTGGCGAACTGCACCGCGACACCTACTACTCCATCGGTGGCGGTTTCGTGGTCGACGAAGCCCAGGCCAAGTCCGGGCAACTGGACCAGGACGCCACCGAACTGCCCTACGACTTCTCCAGCGCCGAAGAACTGCTGGAGCTGTGCCAGCGG
>NZ_JASATC010000123.1:0-269 GCF_038440135.1 Pseudomonas sp. OTU5201
CTGCCGGCCAATGGCACCCTGCTGCTGAACGGCGTCGCGCTGGCCATCGGTGACAGCGTCCCGGCGACCGGCAATGGCGCTTCGCTCACCTTCGTGCCCAACGCCAACTGGAATGGCACCACCGACTTCCAGTACGCCTCGGTGGATAACCAGGGCCTGGAAGACGGCACTCCCGCCACCGGCACCATCACCGTGGCGTCGGTTAACGATGCCCCGGAAACGGCAGTGACTTCTGCCTCCGGCAATGAGGACTCGACCGGTATCCCGGT
>NZ_JASATC010000124.1:0-266 GCF_038440135.1 Pseudomonas sp. OTU5201
TGCAGCGCCTCGATGCGCGGGGCGATCTGCTTCGGGTCGACGCGGTCCGGCCACTCGCCCATCAGCCCGACCAGGGTCGCGCGGTCGGTGCCGTGGCCGACGCCGGTGGCCGACAGTGAGCCATACAGGCGCACTTCGACCCGCGTCACCTGCGCCAGCAGGCCGCGCTCGCGCAGCGCCGCGGCGAACAGCGCCGCCGCCCGCATCGGGCCCACGGTGTGCGAGCTGGAAGGGCCGATACCGATCTTGAACAGGTCGAACACGCT
>NZ_JASATC010000125.1:0-250 GCF_038440135.1 Pseudomonas sp. OTU5201
AAGCCTCATCCCACTCGGACTTTTATTTCTGGAGCAATACATGACCGATCTCGCCAAAACCCCGCTGCACGCCCTGCACCTCGAACTCGGCGCGCGCATGGTGCCCTTCGCCGGTTACGACATGCCGGTGCAATACCCGCTCGGCGTGCTCAAGGAGCACCTGCACACCCGCGAGCAGGCCGGCCTGTTCGATGTGTCCCACATGGGCCAGATCATCCTGCGTGGCGAACATGCCGCCCGCGCCCTGGAA
>NZ_JASATC010000126.1:0-225 GCF_038440135.1 Pseudomonas sp. OTU5201
CCGGCGACCACCTGGTACTGGTGGTCAACGCCGCCTGCAAGGAGCAGGACCTGGCGCACCTGCGGACGCACATCGGCGAACAATGCGAGATCGAGTCGCTGTTCGACTCCCGCGCCCTGCTGGCCCTGCAAGGTCCCGCCGCCGCCGAGGTGCTCGGCCGCCTGGCGCCGGATGTGAAGACAATGACCTTCATGCAGTTCGGCAGCGTGCGCCTGGAAGGCGTGG
>NZ_JASATC010000127.1:0-203 GCF_038440135.1 Pseudomonas sp. OTU5201
GCGCCGGGGTCCTGGATGATCTTGCGGCCATCGTTGACGCCTACCCGGTTGCGGTTGGCCTCGATGAACAGGTCGATGGCGCCCTGCAGCGCCCCGATGGTGGAGGAGGACACGGCGCGCACGAAGATCTGCCCGAACGGCAGGCGGAACAGCGGCGCGGTGTTCACCGCATTGCCGGGGCTGTTCTGCAGGAAGCCGTCGAT